>JBKHHW010000047.1:0-20409 GCA_046538945.1 Chitinispirillaceae bacterium
CTGAACATTTTGGAAGCCACAGTTTCCGAAGGCATGTACAAAGTGGTAGTGGAAAACGGTGAGGCGATACCGCAGAAGGGCGATTTGATCCGGTTTAATCCAGCCCATTCAATTACTGATCTTCCCGGAAATCCGGTACACGCTAATAACCGTTCGGTGCCTTTAGGGCTCCGGATTTCTCCGCCAAAGATAGTCAGTGCCTTTTATCATGACAAAAATGCCGATGGTATTGTGGATTCAGCAACAATTGTCTGCAATAAAATCGTGAATGCTTCCGATGTCAAGAAAATGGTTCTGGAATGGGGCAGAGATGTTTCTGACAGTTTGGGAGAGAGCAGGTTTTCGCAGAATTCAGATTCCACGATGATCGGTGTTGATCTTGCCGGTGCGTTCCCCGGTGTAGATATACGGACTGACAATTCCATGCAGCTGGAAATGTATTTTGAACAGTTTGACACTCCCGTTAAGGCTCTGGTTTCGGACGGGGCGGCACCGGTGCTGATGAGTGCCACCTTGAAAGTCGGGGGTGTTTCAGAGACGGGAGAAGGGCTGAAGGATACGCTGGTGCTTGTGTACAGTGAGGGTATTTCTGATACTGCAGAAGGCGTTAATCTTAGGTATTTCAATCTGAGGCAGGGTGAAACGGTATTCACCCCCGTATTGAATTATTCGGGAAAGAGAACCGAAGACGGTGCGTTGTCTTATTTCTATCTGATTGAAGATCTTGTTTTCGACGGGTATCCTGAAGCTGGTGATTCCGTTTTCATCAATTCTCTTGCCAATTTCAGGGACGGCACAGATTTTCAGAATGCGCAGACAAATGAACTCAACAGACGCGTTCCGTTGAAAATCAAAGCAGCACCTATAGGTCTGAATGTGACTGTCAAACGGAATCCTTTCAAGTTCGGAGATAACATCTACTTTGAGGAAGTGGGCCGTCATTCCGGTGTGCTGGTTGAGATAGACCCCGTTGTTAAGTTGAGGGATTTCGTTAAGCTTGAAGCCACTGTCGCGGTCTATGATAACCTGGGTAATGTCGTATTGTCCGAGACGGTAGAGCCAACTGACGGAAACCCCATTCTGTACTGGGAGTGGGATGGTTACAACAAATTTGGCCGGGCTGTCGGAACAGGTTCCTATATTGCCATATTCGACATAACCAAGACGACAGAATCGACGGAGCAAAGTGAAAAGGAAGTTATCCAGAAGACGATTGCAGTGGTGAGATAGAAACCTTTCACGGTAGTTTGCTTGGAAGGGACCGGGTTTTCCGGTCCCTTTTTCACACCCAGGGCGCATCTACGGTTTCAGCTTTTTCTGATGGCCCGGAGGTGCAATTCAGACCCCGAAACAATGCACTCCGGGACCGCCCCCCTCCCTCTTCAAACATTTTTTCAAATAACACTCTGGAAATGACGTATTTTTCCTCTCTGCCCCCTCGGGCGTATCCATTCACTTTTTCGGAGGTATTTTAGTGCTGGAAAGCATTATCGGTGAACACCTGATCACAAAAGTTCTCTTTTTCGCCGCACTGGTCGTGGTTCTCGGGGACTTTGCCGCTACCATTTTCGCCATCCTGTATCAGCGCCTCATTTACAACAAATTGATGCGTCCCAAGTACAGCGATTCCTTCAGCCCAAAATGCAGCATTATCGTACCATGCAAGGGTATCCCCAAAAATTTCGGTAAAAATCTGCGCGGATTTCTCGAACTCGATTACTCCGATTACGAAGTCATCTATGTCGTGGAGAGCCCTAATGATTCTGCTGTTCCGGAAATCAGAAACATCGTAGCCCAGGACAGTAGGGCTAAACTGGTGGTTGCGGGAATCTCCACCGCATGTGCCCAGAAGAATCACAACATGTTGGCTGCTCTCAAGCAGGCGGACAGCCCCGATGTGTATGTGTTTGCAGATTCGGATATAAAACCGGGGGAAAACTGGCTCAAGGAAATTGTGCTCCCTCTGGAAAATCCTAAAATCACGGTCACCACAGGATTCAGATGGCTTGTTCCAGGCAAGGGGACTATCGGTGAGCTGACTCATTCTTATGTGAACATATTCATATATACCTGTTTCTGTGCTGCCTGCTATTTTGGCGGAGTTGGACTGTGGGGCGGTTCGATGGCCATTCGCAGAAAGGATTTCGAGGAGCTGGATGTGTGGGGAAAGTGGTCCAGGGCTGCCGTGGATGACATGAGTCTGTCCGCGGTGGTATTGAAGCAGGGTCGAAGAGCAGTTGTTGTGCCCTCTTGCGTTACTGTCACCGATGATCTGCTTCCCACTATGAAAAGTACGGTTGTCTGGTTTGAACGTCAGATCATGTTTCTCAAAGCATATCAGAGAGCTTTATGGATTTTTCCCACTCTACCCCTGGCACTCACTGCCGGTCTGCTTTTAATGTTGTTTCCTTTTGCCCTGACGGTGTCTTTGGTGAGCGATTACAATTTCTGGCAGCTTGGTGGCGGGGTGGCCCTGATGTTTTATCTCGGGCATACGTTTACCGCTCTTTTTTATCCGTTTTTGGGCAAAATGCCCTATTTCTCTAAATTTCTGCTACTGCAGCCGGTTCTTCGGTTAACTCATGTACTTTCGTATTTCAGAACGTACATGACCCGTTCCATTACGTGGGCCGGTATCAAATATCATTTGACCATTAACGGTGATGTGGATCGGATTGAGCGTCCTTCGGAGTTGATTGTCTGATGTCCGGTCATGAAGGGAACGAGTGATGTCTTTGCGATGTGCAGTTTTTGCTTCGGGTGGAGGAAGTAATTTCCAGGCGCTTCTGGACCGTCGGAAAAGTGGTGATCTGCATGCGGAATTTGTTCTGATGGTAGGGAACAACAGTAGAGCCGGCGCTTTCGAAAAGGCGCGCAGCAGCGGGATTCCGGTACTGCATGCTGCACCGTCTCATTTTCCGGATGAAGGCTCATATGTGCAAGCCCTTTCGAATGCTCTTAAGGAGGTCAAAACTGAGCTGATTGTTCTGGCCGGTTACATGAAGATGCTTCCCTCCGGAATTGTTCAGGAATATCATAACAGAATCGTGAACATTCATCCCGGGCTGCTTCCCGCCTTCGGTGGTAAGGGAATGTATGGAATGCACGTGCATCAGGCTGTTCTCGATTACGGCGCCAAGCTTTCAGGGGTGACGGTGCATTTTGTGGATGAGGAGTATGATCACGGTCCGGTAATTCTTCAGAAGGCGGTTCCGGTTTTGGATACCGATACACCTGTTGTCCTTGCTGCCCGGGTTCTTCAGGCTGAACATGATAATTACTGGCGTGCAGTTGAAGCAATCGCCCAGGGTAAGATAACGGTGGAGGGAAGAAGGGTCAGGGGGGATGTCTGACCGTCGCTTCCGCGGAAAAACCAAGCCTGCTCTCTACAAGCATGACCGGGAAATATCCAACACGGGACTGAGGGTGGCAGGCGTGGATGAGGCTGGAAGAGGTCCTTTGGCAGGGCCGGTAGTGGCTGCAGTGGTGTGTCTTGATCTCGAAAAACCCATAAAAGGCATAGATGATTCCAAAAAACTGTCCAGGGCAAAACGGGAAGAGCTGTTCGAAAAAATTGTAAGCTCCGGTTGCAGGTATGCTGTAGGGATAGCTGATGCGCAGGAAGTCGACAGGATCAATATCCTTCAGGCAACCTTTACTGCCATGAAAAGAGCACTGGAGAAGTTGGAGGGGCTGTACGATCTGCTTCTAGTGGATGGCAATCTTTTCATTCAGGGAATTTCAAGGGAAGTGCAGAGAACGGTTGTGGGCGGAGATGCTCTGAGCGCATCCGTTGCAGCTGCCTCCATAATAGCTAAAGTTACCAGGGACCGCATGATGGAAGAATATCATCTGGAGTATCCCGAATATGGATTTGACAGCAATAAGGGTTACGGTACTGAGTTTCACCGGGAGATGATCGAGCTGCACGGTCTCTGTCCGATCCACCGCAGAACGTTTTGTCACGCGGTTCAGATGACCCTTCCTCTGTAACGATATTATTGTATCATCTGTTTTTCACTCACGAACGGTATGGAAAAGGAGAACATCGATGGCCGAGGTTAAAGCTTTTAAGGGTTACAGGTATGCACTGACGAAACCGGAGGATTTGGGTTTGTACACCGCACCGCCCTACGACATGATTGACGACTCAAAGGTGGAGCAGCTCTATTCCAAAGACCCGCACAATACTGTTCGGATTATTCAGAACCGCAGAGAAGAGACCGATTCCGGAAACCGTGACCGCCATGTGAGGGCCGCTCAGTTTCTCGACGAGTGGACAAAGAGAGGTGTACTGGTTCGGGATGATGAGGATTCTGTGTACATATATCAGCAGAAATTCACGTTCGATGCGGGTGGAAAGCAGGTTACCCGTGAAAGAACTGGTGTGTGCCTGCTGGTGAAACTGGTGGATTTCGAAGAACAGGTGGTGTTCCCCCATGAGTATACTCTGTCCGGGCCCAAGCAGGACCGTTATGAGCTTATGGACACCACTCGTTCCAACACCGGGCAGATATTCGGACTTGCCACCGATGACAACGGCGAGCTATTCTCCGTGATAAAGGAAATGAAGGAGACGTTGAGTCCTGAAGGGGTTTTTACTGATGAAAACGAAGTGACTCATACACTGTTCCGCTGCACCGATTCAGAACAGATTTCCCGTCTTATATCCCTGATGGGCAGCCGTACAATCCTCATCGCCGACGGGCACCATCGCTACGAAACAGCCCTGAGATTCTGCAGGGATCATCAGAACCCGGCTTTTTCCCATGTCATGATGACTCTGGTATCCATGGCTGATCCCGGTCTTGTCATCAGACCTTTTCACCGTCTGGTCCGCAGAACAGAGCAGGGCAATCAGGTGGATATGAAAGCTGAGCTGGCGAAGTATTTCGACACGACTCCGCTTGGGAAGGCTTCAACCGGGCGGGTGAACGAGGTGCTTGCCGACGATCCTTCAGTTGAGATTGTCTACTGGGACTGCGCGACGGGTGAACTTGTCGGTCTCAGGCTTAACGAGGATGGCGAGAGGTTCCTTTCCCGCACTCTGCCGGAGCGGTCGGATAGCTGGAAGCATCTGGATGTGTCAAAGATCAACGCGATCATCATAAACAAAATACTCGATCTCCCTCTGGACGGGCACGTGCTTCACGACATAGTCAATTATGTAAATGATGTCAAAGCGGGTGAGCAGCTGCTTTTAAAAGAGGGCGGATACTACGGAGGCTTTTTCATCAGACCGGTTTCAATATCAGTTGTTAATGAAACTGTTAAGGGTGGGGAGAGGATGCCTCAGAAGTCAACCAATTTTTTTCCCAAGCTATACGCCGGTTTGGTAATCAACAGGATGGAATAAGTGAAGTTATCCAGAATTTTGCAGTTTTCAGGGGGGCTTGCACTGGCAGGGGCGGGCCTCTATGTTTTCTTCGACAGTCTCGACATGTCTTCTCTTGTGGAGAAGATTTCAAAAACGAGCCCGTTTGTCCTTGTGGTTTGTGCTTTTCTTTCCGTGTTCACTCTCTGGTTGAGAGCACTAAGGTGGCACATTCTGCTGCCTTCGGCAGATAAGCCTGCACACAAATTGGGCCTTTTCCCCATTGTAACTATCGCCTATATGGTCAACAACATTCTGCCGGCACGCCTGGGCGAAGCTGCTCGCGTGCTGCTGCTCTGGAAGCGCAACGGGTATACCGTGGCCACCAGCGTCGGTTCACTGGCGCTTGAGCGGGTGATTGATATACTGGTCTTTTCCTCTTTTTTCTTTTTGCCTGTTCTCTTGTCCGGCAATGTAAGAGAGTTGCTGGACGGAGCTAAGAATGGAAAAATTCTGATGCTGTTTGCCGGTGGGGCGGCACTGTTCTTTGTAGTGGCGTTGGTGCTTCTGTTCATATACTCTGTCCTACCGCGGCGGTTCAGCTCTGCCGCGGAGCGTCTCAACAGCTTGCTTCCTCCCAAAATCCAGAAGTTCGGGTGCAAAATCGGATCTGAGTTGATTTCGAATCTGGACTGGGTGTTCTCAAAAGCTAAAGTGGTGAAAGTGGCACTGCTTTCCTATGCCGTTGCCTTCTGCTATTCTCTTATTCTTATCGTTCTTGCAGACGATTTCGGCACTTTCGGGGTTTTCGAGAGTCTGTTCGGGCAGGCGTTTGCGGCATTCGGGGCTGCCATTCCACTCACGCCCGGTTTTGTGGGGACTCTTCATGCCGCTCTGCTCCAGGGACTGACTTTTATCGGAGTAGATGCCGGCAAGGCCGGCGCAATGGTTATATTGTATCATGCGCTCTCGTATCTGCCTGTCACCGTCCTGGGGCTCTTTTTTCTTTTTAGCATGAATGTTACAATCAGGGATATCACCGGGGCGGATGAGCAGATAAAGAAATCATCTTTAGAGGAAAGGGCTGAAAGTGGTCGTGAAGGACAAAGATCTGACGGTTGCTCAGGAGCTGTGCGAAACGCTTCTGGCTCTGAAGACGGAGATAGGCAAGAGGATCGTGGGGCAGCAGGAGGTGGTGGATGATCTTCTGGCCTGTTTTCTTGCGGGTGGACACTGCCTCATAACCGGGGTTCCGGGTCTTGCCAAGACGATGCTGGTGCAGAGTCTTGCCCGTTGTCTCGACCTGGCTTTCAACCGGATCCAGTTCACGCCCGATCTGATGCCTTCCGACATTACCGGCTCTGAAATCCTCATGGAGGAAAAGGGAAGCGGGCGCAGGGAGTTCAGATTTCTCAAAGGCCCCGTCTTTTCCAATATCGTTCTTGCGGATGAAATAAACCGGACTCCTCCTAAAACCCAGTCCGCACTGCTCCAGGCCATGCAGGAGCAGGAGGTTACCTCATCCGGGGTCACCTATCCCCTGCCGCGCCCCTTCTGGGTTCTGGCCACTCAGAACCCTATCGAGCAGGAGGGGACCTATCCGCTCCCGGAGGCTCAGCAGGACCGCTTCATGTTCTCCATCGAAATGGACTATCCCGATGCGCAGTCCGAGTTGATGATTGCGCGCAATTCAACCGATTTCCAAAACGTTGAGCTCAAGCCGGTTATGCAGCAGGAAAAGATCTCCTCTTTCAGGGAACTTGTGAAGAGGGTGCCGGTGGCGGATTCTGTTGTTCAGGCTGCGGTTAATCTTACACGCGCCACCAGACCGGCCTGTGATGAGTGTCCGCAAGGGGTGCGCAAGTATCTCACCTGGGGGGCGGGACCCAGAGCGTCCCAGTTTCTTGTCCTTGCGGCCAAAGCGTTCGCGCTTCTTGACGGCAGGTCCACCCCGGATGTGCAGGATGTGAGCAGAGCCGCTTTTCCCGTGCTGAGACACAGACTGGTCCTTTCCTTTCATGGGGACGTGGAAGGGGTGAGCACCAACCAGATTATTAGAAAACTGCTTGAAAACTGTAAGATGTAAGCAAGTTGTTGGATAAGGAGTTGTTTTAATATGTAAAAATTTGGAATTTCTCACTGTAAATAGTAGTTTAAACGTATAAGTCAATCGGGTTTTACGAACCGCGGGTCCCCGGCTAACCACTAAGTAGTTACAGGTCAGGGGAGTGTCGCGGTTCTATGGAATAATTTGGGGGGAGCTTTCTATGAACAAGACACTTCTGGAACCTACTAAAGAATTGCTGGATGAGTGCAGGGCTGGTAATCAGCTGGCCTTCAAGCAGATCTTCCATATGTATCGTTCGTATGCCTACAATCTTATCTATAAGACTACCGGCGTTCACGGAGACCATGAGGATCTGCTGCAGGAGGTGTTCTTTCAGATATATCTGTCTCTGAAAACATTTCATGGCGATTCCTCTTTCAAAACCTGGTTCCACCGTGTGGTTATTCATGTGTGCACACGGCGTTGGAGGTATCAGAAAGCGGAGAAACGAATCTCATCCAAGCAGACGGTGCAGCTTGATTCTGTGGAAAATATGGTGCCCAACAACGAGATCGGCTCTCTGAAGCAGCTTGAGTTGAAGGATCTTGTCGAGCAGGCGCTGGATACTTTGGATTATAAATTGCGAATACCTTTGGTACTAAATATTTACGGTGAGATGGATCTGGCCGAAATCGCCACCATCATGGCGATTCCGGAAGGCACTGTGAAATCCAGACTGTTCACCGCAAGAAAGCAGATTAGGGAATTTCTGGATAATCTGGAAAACTGATAACCTTTTGTAAGCTCACGCTTAAACCCGGAGTCGTATATGAAGCCCTGGAAGGGTGACAAGAAACTCAGGTGGTTTGAAGAAATTCTGCGCAGGGATGTCGATGAATCCGTGCTCGAATTGTCTTCCGTTGAATTTGAGCTTATGAACAGAATCGAACTTGTGGAGCAGATGGGTGAGTTGGGGCTGCTCAAACTTGATGAAATATCCTCTGAAGAATTGATGGACAGGGTTCAGTCAGAACTTTTCAGGCAAATTCATCAGTACAGAGAATACGAAGAGCCGGTGAATGAGTGTATCCGGCATACTGAAGATATGCCTCAGAGCAGGTGGAATCTTTTAGAGCAGCGGCTGGATGAAAAGATCGCCGATGCCGGGAAGAGGGAGTACTGGGAACAGTGTCTCATGGTCGACATGGAGATGCCTCTGAGGAAGTGGGAGTGTCAGGAAGAGACCCTTTTTGATGCGATTTCCGGTTTTGAACGGAACGAAACCTGGGAAAAGGCGGCCAAGGGCGATGAGGTGAGTCAGCCCGTTTCTGCCGAAAAGCAGGAGATGGCCTTTGAGGAAATGCTTGCGAAAACTGATCAGCTTCCAGATTGGGAAAAGTGCATAAGGTGTGAGTTTGTGCAGCCTTGTTCTTTCTGGGAAAAGGCTGAAAGAAAGCTTTTTGACCGGATTGAGCGTCAGGGAGACGGCATGAAGCTGGCCCGGCAGCCGTTCTGGTTCTTAATAGAATTTTATATGGGTCGGCTCAAGGCTGCTTCGGTGGGGGTTGCTGCGGTTATGCTTCTGCTGGCAAGTCTTTGGGGAGGAGCTCATTTTCTTAGAGACGAAGAGCAGGTGCCTACGCTGGTTTATCAGGTTCAGGGGGCAATAGCTGAAAAGTTCGATTTCGCCGCGTTGGGGAGAACTCACTTTTCCTCCGAAGCGGGAGATGTGCTTACTCTGGTGAATAAACATGGTTTCATGGAGCTTCAGAACGGCTTATCTGTTCAGATTGAGTACCTTTCCAGGAGTCGGGCCCGTTATCGTATCAACAGGAAAGAGTCCTCTGAGGTCTCGGCTTCTGAGAGCAGAGTTGTATTCTTCGCTAAAAAACGCGATTCAAGAAAGCAGTTTGCGGTGTCGACGCCGGATTATTCGCTGGAGGTCACAGGCACCTATTTCAGTGTTGAGCCGGATCAGCAGAACAGGTTCTGTACAAAGGTTTTCGAGGGTTCGGTCAAGATCAATGACGGTGAACGTGATGTGGAGTTGAAGGCCGGTCAGAGTTATAGCTATAGTTCCTCTTCGGGGGAATATGTTGTCCGCAGCGGCGGAAAGGTCATTCCCCGTGATCAGATAGAGCAGGTTCCTGATGTCGAGGAAATCAGAAAGTACCGTTTACTGAAAATCCGTTCAGCAACACCCGGTTCGGTTGTGAGAATCGACGGGCGTTATTACGGTACAACTCCTTTGGCGCTCTATCAGGCCGTTGGAGACCATAGAATTCAGGTCGTAAAGGACGGGTACACGTCGGTTGACACGGTTGTAACTATCGGAAGTGATTCGGTTTATACCGTGAATGTGGTACTTGCCGAGATCAGAGAAGAAGAAGAAGAAATGCCCCGGCGGCCCCGACCTGTAAGGAAAAATGTCCCGTTGGTTCGCAGCACCGAGCCCGAAGTGATCCATGAAGAATCCCGATCCGTCAGTGAAGACGAGCCTGAGGATAATTCCGCTGCTAATTATCGGCTGGCACGAGAAGAGGAGCTTGATGGGGATTACAGGAATGCGATTCGGCTCTACGAGAGTGTTTTCGACAATCAGAATGCCAAGAAGGTGCACAGGGAGGATGCTCTGTTCTCCATCGGAAAACTGAAGGCGGAGCACGGATCCGGAGCGCAGGCCAGAGAGGTTTTTCTCGAATACCTGGCATTCTTCCCTGACGGGCTTTTTGCCGGGGAGTCCTGGCTGCGGCTGGCTGAGCTTGAGTTCGGCAGAGATCAGGAGAAGGCGCTTGAGTACTATCATAAATATCTGGAGCGTTTTCCTAGCCACCATCGTACCTCTGAGCTTCAGAACCGGGTGGGCCTGATCTATCTTCAGATGGGCAGAAGCGAGGAAGCCGCTGCCATGTTCCGTGCTGCTCTGTCCAGTATGAGACCCGCACAGAAAAAGGAGCGCAAGAACATTCTTTTGAATCTCCATAATGCGCTCAAGGCCTGCGGTGATGAGAAGAATTCGGACAGGGTGTGGCGTAAGTATCTTACCGAGGTAAATACGCCCGGCGGCCGGTAGCTATTGATGCGCCGTTTATGTTGTTATATATTGATTCCGATTCACACTTTTTCCGATATACTCTCACTGAGTGTCCGGCTGATTGGACTTAGTTCCGGTCTTGTTACTTGCACAAATTCTATTCTGGAAGGTGTCGGTTATGGAAAAAAAGAAGAATCATTACATCGTAGGTGTGCATGTGGATGATCGGGTGAATCATGTCCCCCTGGTACAGGAGATTTTTACCCGCTTCGGGTGCTACATTAAAACCCGCATAGGCCTGCACGATACTGATGACAATGTGTGTTCTCCTAACGGGCTCATTATTGTGGAGCTGCTGGGAGATGAAGGCAAGTTCGAGGAGTTCACGTCCGCACTCGAAGCGGTGCAGGGGGTGGATGTGAAGCACATGGTGTTTGAACATGTGTAATTTTGTGCCGCTTAGATCGAATTCTGATTGGCAGGTTTACAGTAACCGATAGTCTAGCAGGGGGAGGGAACAGATGGGCAGTACAGTTAAAGGAAAGAAGAACAGGGTCGCTCCCATCTCCGCGGTTGTTTTCAACGGAATCGATCTTCCCTTTGTGATTTCTGCCCAGAACATAATAAATTATGTGCTCATGTGCGTGAGGGACATCTCGGTGGGCAAAGAAATCCGTGCCCGGAGCAGCGATTTGAGGGCGTGTGCAAGAGAGCTGGAAAATTTGTGCTCAAGGGGCGGTCTGGACAGAGAAATTCTCAGGCTCAAGAATGAGATGGTCTGCGAGCTGGAGGAGAGTTGTCAGATCTTTGGTTCTGAACAGTTTGCTCACTCAGATTCACAGGATATCATAGTATCGACCCGCTGTTCGAACATACAATGGCTGGCGGTCTGCATGACCGAAGAGCTGAAGGGATTTATGGGAGAGCCTGATATTTCCTGAAACAGCTAGCACAAAGCAGCTGATTGATTTCTGAATAATAGAAAAATGGAAGCCCTCGGTAGGGTTTTCAGGCTGTATCTACGTTTTATGTGTGTCTGCGCCCGGTGTCGGATGGCCCGATATGACCTGCGCACCACCGTTTTACTCCCCTTTTTCAGATATCTCCATCATGTTTTTTTCTGCATTTTCCGGCAGACCAACTGTTTTGGCTGTCCTGATTCCCTCTTCCGGTATGTCTTTTGCGTTCCACTAATGGATGTTGATTTCTGAGTGCTGACCGAAACACCGGCTTCCGGGGTGTCGCTAACCTGAATGATGAGCGGAGGGAGCTATGTTCGGCAGACGAATACGGTTATTCAATCTACTGGGCTTTGAAGTCAACATCGATCTGAGCTGGATCATTATTGCAGTTCTGATCGTGTGGTCTCTGGCCCAGGGCGTTTTCCCCATGTTTCAGGAGGGGCTTGCGCCTGCGGTATACTGGGTGATGGGAGTGCTTGGGGCTCTGGGCCTCTTTCTGTCCATCATCGTTCACGAATTCTGTCACTCTCTGGTGGCCCGTCACTACGGACTGCCCATGAAGGGGATTACACTCTTTGTGTTCGGGGGCGTGGCGGAGATGGAGGATGAACCGCCGAGTGCAAAGGCGGAATTCCTTATGGCTTTGGCGGGACCTGTGGCTTCCGTACTGGTCGGATTAGCCTTCTGGGGAATACTGGCTACGGGGAGTGTTTTTCTGTGGCCTGTGCCCGTTCTGCTCATCTTCAGCTACCTGCGCACGATCAACCTCGTTCTGGCCCTGTTCAACATGCTTCCCGCATTCCCTCTGGATGGAGGGCGGGTGTTCAGGTCGCTACTCTGGGGAATCAGGGGTAATATCATGTGGGCCACCAGGGTGGCATCCATGGTGGGGTCCGGTTTCGGTCTGCTCATGATTGCGCTGGGGGTTTATTTCGTCTTTGCCGCGGGAAATCTGGGAGGGCTCTGGTGGGCTCTGATAGGCCTGTTTCTCAGGAGTGCTTCCAAGATGTCCTATGATAATATCAGAGTGAAGGGGGCTCTGGAGGGGGAGCCGCTGCAGCGCTTTTTAGAGGACCATCCTGTCACGGTGTCAGCAGGAACTACCGTGGATCATCTGGTTGAGGACTACATCTATAAATACAACTTCAACATGTACCCGGTCGTCCATGACGGGCAGGTCAGGTGCATAAATGTGTCCGATGTGAAAAATGTGCCTCAGCAGGATTGGGGAAGTCACAGAGTGGAAGAGTATGCCAAGCCCTGCACAGCCGACAACAGTGTGCTTATTTCCGAAAATGCCATGAAAGCCTTTTCAATCATGAACCGTACCGGTAACAGCCGTCTGATGGTGCTCACTCCTCAGGGGGATCTGGTGGGAACGGTCAATCAGAAGGATCTGGTGCGTTATCTTTCACTCAAGCTGTCGGTATCCGGGTCCGATCAGACTGAAAGGAAGCAAAACCCGTAGGTCAGATTCTTTCCCTCTGGCAGAACGGGTGGAATTTAAAGTATGAAAAACTCTTTCTGGACTGAAACTGTTCGGTTCTGATGTTTTTTTTATAGTGATGGCCGGATATTCAGTCCGTGCTCATTTTAGATTGGCCGTTTTCAAAGCTTTAAAAAGATCTGCTGAGTGAAAATGTGGACACTCCTCTTCCCCGCATCTGTGTCCTTCACCTGGTGGATTATCAGTTTTCTTTGCCCGGGGTGGGCCGTTTCGATATGGGTGAGTTGGAGGAATGCGGAGTCGGGGACCTGAGGGCTGCGCTTTTTTGAGCCTGCGCGGCCGTACCGATCTGGATATCCTGCAAAAGGGTGTTGGGCGGAAGGGATGTATTATCTCTGCGCTGATCGATTCTGGATTCTGGTCTATTCCCGGGCCATGGTTTATTTTGAGGGCGGGGTACATCTGTTTGCAGTACCGGTACAGGTCTCAAGCCAGGGTTTCCGGAAAGTGATCGAGTCTCAGCTCAAATGAAAATCAAAATCGCGGCCGTGGGTAAAGTGAAGGACAGGTGTGTTTCCGAGAAGGTGCGGGAGTACGAGCGGAGGGTCGGGCATGATGCACGGCTGGAGACGGTGGAGATTAGGGACTGCGGTGTCGAATCGGAGGGAATCAAGTTGCGGGAGATTATCCGCAGGGAGAGGACGTGTGCAGTCGTGCTCTCGGAGGAGGGGGTGCAGTACACCTCAAGGGAGTTCTCCGATCTGCTCCGGACTCTTGCTCCCCGTGTGCTTTTTGTGATCGGGGGGCCTGACGGGCTCAGCGATGCGGTCAAGGGGGAAGCGAAGGTGCTGCTGTCGCTCTCTAAGATGACTTTCACCCATGAAATGGCGCGCCTCTTTCTGCTGGAGCAGATCTACCGCGCGATATCCATCCACAACAACAAAAAATACCACCGCGACTGACTTTCCGGCACGACTATTGCAGCATATCCGGATCTGTAAAAGGTATGTAGAAGTCCGATTCCCCGAAGCAAGCGCCCTGCCGGTCTGTTCTGAGGTGAAGTGTTTCCGGGGGTGGCTTCTTTACCTCGGTTAGAAGACCCGTTCTTTTTGCAAAATGATTTTCATTTCCGGAAAATCCCTTCTCAAATCCGCAAAAGCGCTTCTGTCTTTAAGGCTGGGAGCTACTTTGGGGATCTACAAAGGACTGTGCTTATACTGTTTGCGATCCAATTCGGTTAGCGTTCATTTCAACCCGTAGGGGAGGTTTGTCCGTATGCGTATAGCAATGTTGGCCTGGGAATCACTTCACTCAGTCGCTCTGGGTGGTGTTGCCGTTCATGTGACTGAACTTGCCGCTTCTTTGGAGCGCAAGGGTCATGAAGTTCACGTGTTCACCAGAATGAGGTGGCATGATGATTGGCAGTACAGCAATATTCACGGAGTTCACTATCATAGAGTCCCCTATTCCGGCGATGCCAATATGGTGAACGATGTGAACAATATGTGCCGTTCGTTTGTGAATTCGGTGTTCGCAGTCGAGGATTACATGGGAGCTCATTTCGACATCATTCATGCTCATGACTGGATGACCTCCAATGCGATGGTCTGGATAAAGCAGGGAAGAGACCGCAGGGGGGTTATTACCATGCATTCGACCGAGTATGGACGCTGCGGCAACAATTTTTACGACGGTCCCTCAAGGCAGATAATGGATCACGAGCGGCACGGGACCTACTGTGCAGACAAGGTGATTACCGTTTCCAATCTGCTGAAGAATGAAATACAGTGGATCTACAACGTCCCGGACTGGAAGGCTCATGTTGTGGCAAATGGCATCTCCTATCACGATTTCAATGGCTGGATAGACCCGGGAGCTGTCAAAGCCCGTTACGGAATCGGCCCCCTGGATCCGATGGTGCTTTTTGTGGGACGGATGACGACTCAGAAAGGACCTGATCTTCTGGTGCGTGCAATCCCTTATGTGCTCCATCACTATCCCAATGCAAAATTCCTCCTTTCCGGCAACGGGGACATGAGGGGTCATGTGGAACAACTGGCGCACAGTATGGGTGTGGCGCATGCCTGCCGGTTTCACGGTGTGTTTCCCCGCGGCGAGCTGGTTGACCTTTACCGCGCTTGCGACTGCGTTGCTGTTCCCAGCCGCAATGAACCCTTCGGTCTGGTTGTGCTTGAGGCGTGGGCTGCCGGCAAGCCGGTGATCGCCACTCATAACGGTACCGAGTTCGTCTGGCATGATGTAAACGGCTTCAAGGTTTACCCCAATTCTGAATCGATCGCCTGGGGAATCGGTTCTCTCTTTGCCAATTTCGATCATGCCCGCTGGATGGGACAAAAGGGTCGGGAGGCGGTGGAGGGTGCATTCTCCTGGGATATCATCGCCGATCATACCCTTGGCGTGTACAGCTAGCCATTTTGTTTCGTAAAGGTCTCTTCCGACGTGGAAGAGGCCTGTAAAGCGTGATTTTTTGACCACATTTTTACTTATCTCTTTTTCTCTCATTACAGGCCGGATTCGCATCGAGTTGATATTTTGACCGTAAAACAGGGGGAGTTGACATATGGTTACAGAGTCTGGGCAGAGGTGCGGGATTGAATCGCCCGATCCGGTTCTGGGAGAGGGTATAACTCTTTCGGAGATCGTAGAGGATCAGAAAGAAGTTGAAAACCGAGTGGCATCACAGCATTCGCTGAGACAGTTGTGCTGGGAAATCGGACAGCGGTTCCCCAAGCAGTTCTGCCAGGAGTCGATTGCGCTTTTGGCTGTTTATCCGCATCTGGGATTCATTCAGTGGCATCTTAATGAAAATACGGTGGAACGTACGATGCGTGATCACGGTCCGGAGCGGGAGCGCGATGCTAAACTCGTCATACGTGTTTACGATATCACCGGGGTTGACTTTGACGGATTCAACGCCTGCAGGCAGTTTGACATTGATATAGGAACCTTCTCCGGCTGTTACTATCTGAAAGTGAATCATTCCGAGCGTAATCTGCTTGCGGAGATTGGACTGGTTTTCAGGGACGGATGTTTTGTTCCCTGTGCCCGCTCCAATACCATGTATTTCGACCGTCCCCGGAAATCCTCCTGTTTCAGGACAACCGGTTTGTATGTCAACCAGGCCTTCACTCGGGTGTTCGCAGTTGAGAATGTCACCTGTTCCTCCGTGTTCGACACTATGAATCATCTTCTGGAAAAGGTGGGTGAACCGTCTCCATCCGCGGCTGTCTTCCTGAATGAATCCGCAGTGTCAAGCATTCCCGTTGAAGAACGTCCCGTTACCCGCTTTCTGAAAACTGTTCTTGATAAATGTTTCGCAATGGGCGCATCGCCCACGTTGTTTACTCCGGAAGAACGCGATTTGGAAAAAGCCGGGGATGGCATGCCACTGGTAAGCAGAGTCGAGATGCTTGCACGCGGTATGGTGGATTCGTTTCTCAGGGCCCACAAGAAAAAACCGTTCGGGTGTATTCAGTGTCACGACTGGTACAGCGCTCCCGCGGCAGTTGAAGCGGCACGGAAGAGCGGTCTTCCATTGATTTCCGTGTTCCATTCCCTTGAGGCGGAGCGGATCGGAGGAGGGGACCGGGGTGAAGTATCGGAACTGATAGAGAGGTGGGAACGCAGACTGGCGGACAAATCGGATTTAGTACTTGTGTCAAGTGAATCGCAGAGAGAGCTTGTTGTCCGGAAATTTGGAAAGAGTCCTGAATGTACAGACATCATTCCGGATACGCTCACCGCGGCTCCTGATGGCGGCCGGGGGTCGGATTACATACGGTGCAGGTATGGCCTTTCCGACAAGGAGGCGGTGATTCTTTTCGCCGGAGAGATGGCCTGGCACACCGGGGCTGACCTGATCATCGAATCCGTTCCCGAAGTGATCCGGGAATTCCCCAACGGACAGTACGTGTTTGCAGGTGAGGGCCCGCTCAAAGCCGAGCTTCAGCATCGGGCATGGTGTAAAGGGGTGAGTGATCGCTGCAGATTTCTTGGTGATGTGTCTTGCGAACATTTCGAACAGTTGCTTTCGGCAAGTGATTTCGTCGTGATTCCCGCAAGAAGGGCTCAGGACGGAGCACTTTTGGGTATGGCTCTGAAAGCCGGAAAACCTGTGCTGGTAACTCACCAGGCTGCTTTGAGGGATGTGCGCCACGGAATTAACGGGCTTCTGGTGTATGACAACCCCGGATCGGTGATCTGGGGATTGAAGCAGATGCTCTCAAGTCCTCTGAGAGTACTCCGCTCCTCAGTATCGGACGGGTCCAATTTTCTGAGAACCACCGAGTGTATTGCCGCCATGTACATTTCCAAGTGGGCACGTGTGGGGGCATGGAGAAAGGAGAAAGCTCATGGCTAGAGGGTACCTGGCGATGGTTCTCCATGC
Source organism: Chitinispirillaceae bacterium (assembly GCA_046538945.1). GTDB lineage: Bacteria > Fibrobacterota > Chitinivibrionia > Chitinivibrionales > Chitinispirillaceae > JAEZKC01. Next base: position 17,213 of record JBKHHW010000047.1, read on the forward strand.
CCATCTGCCTTATGTTAAACATCCAGAGTACGATTCGTTTCTCGAGGAACGCTGGTATTTCGAAGCCATGACGGGAACTTACATTCCGCTGGTGAAAACGCTGAAACGTCTGATTGGGGAGAAAATTCCTTTCGAACTGACGATTTCACTCTCTCCTACTCTGCTCTGCATGATGGAAGACCGGATGCTTCAGAAGCGTTACAGGGATCATTTGGACTCTCTTATCGAGCTTGCTGAAAAAGAGCAGGTGCGCAACCAGAATCACGGACATCTCAAGTGGCTGGCTTCCTATTACAGAGACACCTTTGTGGAGGCGCGGTCGCTGTTTGACCAATACGGGGGGAGGATCTGCACAGCGTTTCGGGAACTGCATGAAAGTGGTTCCGTGCATCTGATGACCACGTCTGCCACTCATGCCGTTTTGCCTCTTCTGATTTCCGACCCCAGAGCAGTGAGGGCTCAGATAGCTACCGGTGTAGCCACTTTCGAAAGCGTGTTCGGATTCAGGCCGAAAGGTTTCTGGCTTCCCGAGTGTGCTTATATACCGGGTATAGAGGAGTATCTGAGGGATTCTGGAATAAGGTACTTTTTCCTGGAGTCTCACGGGATAGATCATGCCGACGTGCTCCCGCTCTACGGAGTGTACGCACCGCTGTTCACTCCATCCGGGGTCGCTGCGTTTGCCAGGGATCAGGCCAGTACGGAGGAGGTGTGGTCGGCGCAGAAGGGGTATCCGGGTGATCCGGAATATCGGGAGTTCTATCGTGATATCGGTCATGAACTCGATATGGAATACATCCGGCCGTATGTTGCCGATGAAGTGCGGGTCGACACGGGTATCAAGTACTGGAGAATCACCGGTCCCAGATCCCATAAGGATTTCTACAACCCCTACAGAGCTTCTGAGCGGGCTGCCCTGCATGCGGATCTGTTTTTTGAAAAAAGAGTGAGGCAGGTGGAGTATCTTTCCTCCACCATGGGCAGAGCTCCGGTGGTGGTGGCCACGTTTGATGCCGAGCTGTTCGGTCACTGGTGGTATGAGGGGCCGCAGTGGCTCGATTATCTTATCAGGCGGGTCGCCGCCGATTCGTCTGTTCTGGCACTTATATCACCTGAAACATATCTTGACCACCACCCGGTCCATCAGCGGGGTGTTCCCTGCATGTCCAGCTGGGGTCATAGAGGGTATTTCGAGGTGTGGTGCAATGGTAAAAACGACTGGATTCTAAAACATGTGCATGAATGTGTCTGCAGGATGGGGGCACTGGTGGCAAAATGCGGAGCAGAACCTAAGCCCTCAGTCCGCAAGGCACTCAACCAGTGTCTTAGAGAGCTTCTTTTGGCTCAGAGTTCCGATTGGCCGTTCATGATTACAAACGGAACATCAGAGCAGTATGCTTCCAGAAGAGTCTGCGATCATGTAAGCAGATTTCACTTTCTGGCTGATGCGCTGGAGGGGAATTTCACGGAGCAGGGCCGGTTATCTGAAGTGGAATATCTCGATTCGGTTTTTCCTGAAGCGGACTACAGAGTTTTTGGTTGAAACCTGGTCTGGCTCAGATCGACAGGCATGAGGGGTTTTGCCTGATTTCATCCAGAAGGATCTTCATGGAGCTGAATCCAATCTCCCGGAGATCGATTTTTTGGGGGAAGAGGTACGTCACCTCCATGATTTCCTCATTGTGCCTGAGAGATGAAAAGTCTTGAGGGCGGCAGATGAAAAACAGGTCCAGCGTGTGGTAGACAAGGCCGCTGAATTCATAGGTGTTGGGAATGGAGCAGAGGTATTTAGTAGATTTCAGAGAGAGATTGAGCTCTTCCTTTATTTCCCGACGGAGAGCGTTTTCAGCGTTTTCCTTAAATCCGACAAAGCCGCCCGGCAGATCAAGAAAGCCCTTTTTGGGCTCATGGTTTCTGCGGGTCAGCAGGATCTTTCCTTCGGAATCGGTAATGATTGCTCCGGTGGCGGCGGCGGTATTGAAATAGTACTCGAAGCCGCACTCACTGCATAAAAAGTGATTTTCCGATTTGGCTTCGAAGGGTGCGGAGCATCGGGGGCAGTGTTTGAGAATTGAGGGGGCGCTATACATGGTGACTTTCAGAAGGGGTTGAAATAAAAAGGGATTCTCTCGGAATGAAAGAATCCCTTTTGGTACTCCCTAGGGGAATCGAACCCCTGTTGCAAGAATGAAAATCTTGAGTCCTGACCACTAGACGAAGGGAGCGATTTTCAAAAAGCATTGAGAATATATATTAATCCGTCCTGGGAAGCAACAATATTCCTACAGGTATTGAAACATCAAGAATCGTTCCGGATGTTTGGTGGCACTGCACCCAGTGGGGACAAAGGTGATCCCCTTCGACTATTTTTTGTGACCTGCAGAGGTCCCTCAGTATTCTCACCTGGAAGTTTTCTTCGGAAAAACCACAGATGTAGCCTGCATCATCTCTTCCGGTCACCGGTTTCCGGCTGCAATCAGACCGTTACCTATAAAAAGAAAATTCCTCGTTTCCAAGCTGGTTTCATCCTTTGTGGCGCATATTTTAGTTTCCCCATTACACAAAAAAAGGAACGACACTATGCTTAGACTGCCTGTCGCGGGGTCTGAAACTGATTATATTGTCTCTCCCACGAAGATAATTGCACTGGGTCTCAATTACAGAAGTCATATCGCGGAGCATGCATCCGTGGATGTTCAGGGTTTTTCAGAGGAAATCCCCGACGAACCGGTGCTGTTTTCCAAAACCCCCAATGTGCTCATTTCTTCCGGGGCATCAATTGTAATCCCAGCTTTTCTCCGGGAGCGTTTCTGTGATGTGCGGGTGGATTATGAGGCGGAGCTGGCGTTTTTTATAAAAGACAGGTGCCGAAACGTTCCTGCCCAAGAGGCCGAGGGGCATGTTTTTGGCTACACCTGCATGAACGATGTCAGTCAGAGAAATCTGCAGAAAAGTGATAAATCGGGTTGGTTCCGGGGCAAGTCGCTTGATACGTTTGGGCCTATCGGTCCCAGGGTGGTTCCTGCTGAATTGATCGGGGATCCGCAGAATCTCAAAATCAGCTGCCGGCTCAACGGGAGGACTGTGCAGGATTCCAGTACCGCCCATATGATCTTTCCGGTCAGGGAGATCGTTGCCTACATTTCCAGATTCTTCACTCTGGAGCCGGGGGATATCATCATGACCGGTACGCCCTC
>JBKHHW010000191.1:0-6003 GCA_046538945.1 Chitinispirillaceae bacterium
AGGACAAAGAAGATATCACCGAAACAATTCAGCTAAATCAGGGCGAATCTTCAAACGAAGAGTCCGACAATGAAGAAGTAAGCGGGACCGACGTCGAGGAGAAGCTCGATGAGATGTTTCCGCAAACGGAAACCCATTCATCTTCCAACAACCAGCAATCAAAACCGCAGAGCGCACAAAATGCCACCGGAATGGCGCACGAAGAAGATTCCGGAGAAATTGACAAGGTAACCGGTGAAGACATTGAGGATAAACTGGACCAGTTGTTTCCGAGCAGTGAACAGAAGATGAAATCCGGTTCCGTTTCAGAGGATCTGGAGGAAATGCCCGAACTTGCGTCTGAAGAACCTATCGTCAAAACCGAGGAGGAGAACGTAACAGGGGATGATGTCCAGGATCGTATCCGTGAGCTTTTCACCTCTGAAGAGTCTTCAGACAACAAGCGGGTCGTCAACCGTCAGAACTTAAGTGAATACGACACGTCAGAAGAAATAGACGAAAGAGATGAGCCGTTCTCGCTTCCCGACCACGTGCTCACTCCCACACTGGCTGACATCTATTTTCAGCAGGGACAGCCCAAACTGGCACTTCAGATTTACGAACGACTTGCTCAGCGCGATCCCGACGACAGTAGCATAGTTGCGAAAATCGAGGAGATCAGAGATTCTCTCGAGCGTTCGGACGCAGAACCGACAGAGCCGGTTGTGAAGGATACGCCTAAGACACCCAGCACGCCGAAGAAAAAATCTTCTTCCGGCAAAAGAAAAAGGAAAACTGACAAAGACAGCAGACCTCTTGCGGGCGTGCGCATCAAAAAGAGACCCAGACGCTCCAAATAGTGAAGGGAATGTATGACCATTTCAAGAGTGAGTGCAATCCGCAGAATCATTCTCAAGCGAAATTGTACTCACATACTCATTTCCGATCCTGCCGATGTGGAGTATGTAAGCGGTTTCAGATCTTCCAATGCAACGCTGCTTATTTCCCGCAGAAAGCTCGACCTCTATACTGATTTCAGATACAAGGAAACAGCACAGGCTTTCTGTGCAAAGAACCCCGTCTGGAATTTCCATCTCATCGAACAGGGCAACTACAGGTTTCTTTCGGGAGCAGTCGAGCCCGGTTCAGTAATGGGTATTCAGTCTGATGTGATGACAGTGGATCAGTTCCATGAACTCAAGCGTACCCTTAAAAAAGTCAAGTTTCTGCCATTATCAAGCGAACTGGGATCCCTGGCGGTTCAGAAGACAGAAGACGAGCTTTACTTTATGAGAAAGGCGGCCCGGATCGGAGACAAGGCATTCAAGTCGGTTCTTCCTGAAATCAAAGAGGGCATGACGGAAAGGGAGCTGGCCAAGCTTCTCGAAACATACTGCCTGCGGTACGGTTCAGACCGACCTTCCTTCGATACCATTGTACTCTTCGGTACCCGAAGTGCCCTGCCACACGGTAGGCCGGGAGAGAAGAAGCTTTCCAATAATGACTTCATACTGTTCGATTTCGGATGCACGGTGAACGGTTTCTGCTCCGACATGAGCCGCACGGTAGTTTACGGCAAGGCGTCACCCCGACAGCGCCACATCTACGATGTTGTTTTCAGGGCACAGGCCCAGGCACGTTCTGAAGCGAAAGCGGGGATCAAAGCGAGCAAACTGGACAAAGCAGCTCGGGATTTAATCACCAAAGAAAAACTGGGGGAATATTTTGGTCATGCCACCGGTCACGGTGTAGGACTTAAGATTCATGAAAAGCCTCGCATCAGTCAGAAGAATGATACAGCGCTTTTGGAAAACAGCGTAGTCACAATAGAGCCGGGGGTCTACGTTCCGGATCTGGGCGGCGTGCGTATAGAAGATATGGTCGTTCTCGATAAATCCGGTTCGACCCTTGTCACCCATTCACCAAGAAACCTTATAGAGTTGGATTTATGATAAATATTCAAGCACTTCTGAAAGCCATGATCGACAAGAATGCATCCGACCTTCACATCAGATGCGGTGTTCAGCCGGTATTCAGAATGGACGGGGGACTTTTCCGAGTCGGAAAGGATCCGGTAACGCCTGAAAACATGGATGAGATTCTCAAGAATCTGATGTCCAAGGAAAACTACGAGAAATTCCAGACCTGTTCCGAGATCGATTTTGCTGTGGGCATAAGAGGAGTCGGACGTTTCAGAATCAATGCATTCAGACAGAGAGGAACGCCATCTCTGGCAGTGCGTTCGATCAAAACCACGGTACCGCACTTTTCCGAGCTATCACTGCCGGAAGTCATTCTTGACCTATCCATGAGAAAACGTGGACTTATTCTGGTGACCGGAACAACCGGCAGCGGGAAATCCACACTCCTGGCTTCCATGATCGACCATGTCAACTCCAGTGTTTCCGAAAACATTGTCACCATTGAAGACCCCATAGAGTTTCTTCACCGGGACAAAAAAAGTATTGTGGCCCAGAGGGAGATCGGCCCAGATTCGCCATCCTTCACCGATGCCCTGAGAGCAAGCTTCCGTCAGGATCCCGACATCATTCTGATTGGAGAGATCAGGGACAAGGAGACCATGGAAACTGCCATAAGTGCAGCGGATACGGGTCATCTGGTCATGAGTACACTTCACACCATGAACACTGTGGAAACAATCAGCAGAATGATTTCCTTCTTCCCCCCCCACCAGCACGACCAGATCCGTCTCGTACTGTCCAATGTACTCGTGGCGGTAATCTCACTGCGGCTGCTGCCCAGAAAAGACAATGCGGGAAGAATACCCGCTGCTGAAATTCTGATTAACAACGCGGCCATTGCGGAGTACATTCTTGATCCTGAAAAAACCCATCTCATTCTGCCGGCAGTTGCCGAAGGCTATACACAGTACGGTTCACAATCTTTTGACCAGTCCCTGCTCCATCTTTACCAGGAAGATCTCATCTCCTTTGAAGTCGCAAAGCAGAATGCTTCCAATCCGGATGATTTTGAACTGCAGGTCCAGGGAGTGTCGGGGACATCCGACAGACGCTGGATGGTGCAGTAGTGATGCAAGTTTGAAAAAGCGGGCGCCTCAGGGCGTCCTTTCATTATATTACTTACATTGGAGAAATTATCCATGAATCTTTTTAAGGAAGAGCCCTATGCGTCACCCTAAAGCAGTTCTCTGTACAGCTTTCATGCTGGTACTCTGCAGTCTGTCCATCGCGAAAGAACCCGAAGCACGGATCACACGCGTTGACGGGAAAGCAGAAATCACCAGAAAAGGCTCCAGCCGTTCACGGTCGGTCAGGATCAACATGCCTGTTTCTGTGGGAGACCAGGTCAGCAGCGGTAAGGAGTCCATGGTCGAAATCACCTTCAAACAGGGCGAGGTGGTGCGCATGGATGAAAACTCAATTCTGAATGTGGAGAAAAGCGATGACAAAACGGTGCGGACCAGCTCCCGGATAGGCAACATTTGGATCAATATGAAGAAAATCTCCAAAAGGCGGGATTTCAAACTCGCCTCTCCCACCGCAGTTGCGGCCATCCGCGGCACTATCTTTCGTATGGGAACCGATAAGGACTCCACAACTGCAGTCAGTGTGTTTGACGGAAAAGTTGCAGTCGGACTCAATGAGCAGGTCAAAAAGAATCTCCAAAGCCAGGAGTCTTTTGGAGAACCACATGAAGTGCCTGGTCCGGAGGAGGTGCCGGGGCCATACGAAGTATCACTTGATCAGTGGATGGAAATCGTTGCCGGACAGAAGATTTCTGTACGCAAGGATGGAAAATACGCAACTGAGGAACTCAACAGAGTGCAGGGTGACGAATTCATGAAGAAAAATATGGAATACGATGCTGGAAGATAAGAAACAGGGCAGTATCCGTGAAGACGGATACTGCCGTTTCCTCTTCTCCCGATCAGACCATCCGTAAAAACTCTTCCAATGTCTTACAAGTGGCCAGTGCAATCTTCAGATTCATGAGGTCGTCCGAACAGATAACCGTTTCGCGCCTGGGCCTTCCAGCCATGAAGGGGATACCCGTTACTTTGCGCTTTTCACTTGCTTTTTCTCTTATCCGTCCGGTCGCTTCATTTCTTCTCATGTTTCTCTCCTTTCAAGCGGAGTCTTCGCACCTGTTCTATTTCAAGCACAAGATTCATGCCAACCAGTTACTCTCCGCCTGTGTGCTCTATAAATGTGGATGTCTGCTGTTCCAAGTCCATACTATTTCGTGCCAAAGGCTGTTCATATTGTAGATAATGTGGCTGTCTTGGGAAAAGATTCTGTATAACAAGTCACCTTTCTTTGCAGCTGAGGGTGAAAAAAGAATTGTTGTCGCCATATCGGTATTGTTCTATATTGTTTTTACTTTCCCTGGAATCGGATCACTCTGGTATTGCAGCTATAGGGAGAAAAATGGGCAGACTTGTAACGTTGAACAGTGGCAATATAGAGCTGGGTGTCCTTCCTGATCTGGGAGGGGTGGTAGCTCTGTTCAGGCTTTCGGACAAACCAAACGTCTTGAAAGCCGACCATGCGATCTGGAATGCCCCACCACGGATCCGCCGTTCATTCGGCCCTGAAACCAGATGGAAAGCACACAACGGGCACATCATCTGGGTCGGTCCCCAAAGCGAATGGTGGATTCACCAGGAAAAAAGTCCCCGCCGCCAGCAGAAAAAAGCTGTATGGCCTCCTGATCCCTACCTGAATTTCGGCTATTTCGAACCTACAGAAAAGTCCGACACACATATTACCATGGTTGGTCCTCCCAGCGAATTCACCGGGCTGCAGATGACCAAAACCATTGTAATCAGAGAAGACGATACCGTCTCCTTTCACGTTCGCGCAACCAACATCAGAAGCCGTCCCGTTGCATGGGATCTCTGGTTCAACACACGCGTGGACGGCTATGCCCGCTGCTATGTACCACTTTCTGACACGGACCTGGTCCGTGTCGATCACAGAAACACCAGATCTCAGGAAGCCGGCAGTTTCCAGCACGAAGCAGGTTTTCTGAATACAGACCCTCTGCCGCCTTCAAATGGAAAGAAACATCGCTGGGCCAAAGCATTCATCCCCGCCGACTACGGACTGATGACCGCCTTCGCATCGTCCCAGGCATTCACCATAAGGTTCTCCAGGCACGAAGCAGAACAGATTCACCCCGAACACTCCCTGGTGGAACTCTACAACTGCACAAGCCACAACAGGGCGGACGCCCTCACCGAACTGGAATACCATACTCCCTACAGAACCCTTCTACCGGGAGAATCGATGGAGGCATCCGAAGAGTGGATACTTCAGCCGTTCAGCAGATGTGACGACCACAGAAGCTGCATCTCCTATATGAAGGAACTGGTTTCCGATGAGCTGCTGAAAAAGCAGGAGATCGGTTCAGCCGTGTATTCCTGAGTTTCTGAAAGCTCACCAGCTCAAAAACAAAATGTCCTAATTGCTACAGAAGTGGTCTGACTGCCCGCGCAAGAGACTTGTTGCCTCCTACCTGAATGGCACACTTCTTGTTTGATCCATACCACAACAGAGTTCTACAGTACTCAGCCAAAGGAGTAGGGTATGCCAGTCAGGGAAAGCAGAGCGGAGTGGAGCGGAAACCTCAAGAACGGGAAGGGAAGGGTGAATTCGCAAAGCGGTGCTTTGGAGGGAGCCTATTCTTTCGGCTCAAGGTTCCGGGAGGGATTCAAGGGCACAAACCCCGAGGAGCTGATCGGTGCCGCTCTGGCTAGCTGCTTCTCCATGTTCCTCTCCATGCTTCTTGATCAGGAAGGCCACACTCCCAACAAAGTAGAAAGCCGGGCCAAGGTGCATCTTGATCAAACTGAGGGCGGTTTCCAAATCACCAGCATTGAACTGGCCAGCGAAGCGGACGTCCCCGGCATAGAGGAACGGGTGCTTATGGAGCAGGCCGAGAAAGCCAAAAAGGGCTGCCCCGTATCGCAGAGCCTCAAAGTACCAGTCAGCCTGAACATTTCACTGAAATAATAACACCCAAGCGAGGATTCATGGGCTT
>JBKHHW010000048.1:0-20327 GCA_046538945.1 Chitinispirillaceae bacterium
CAGGATGAGCGGATGGGGCGATATGCTGATAATCAGGGCTGCTTATCATCAATATGTGCGGGCGGATTATCCTTCGACTTCGGCGGACCTACGCTCAGGATGAGCGGATGGGGCGGTGTGCGGGTAATCAGGGGTGCGTATCTGGGGGGGCACTCCACTTTGACGGACCTACTTGGTAACTGATAAAAAAAAGAGAATGAGATACACTCCCATCCTCTTTCTTACATATCAGTACACGTTCCCAGCCCCAAAGGGCTTCACGTCTTGACTACACTATTTCAAACTTCCTCGCCAGATCATTGTCGATCACATACATGCACACCTCTTTGGCCCCCTGCTCGGTGTACCCGAACTTCTTTCTCAGGTTCCTTATGAGGTATTTCACGTCATCACGGATCCGCTTGTCATAGGTGCGGAAGTCCTTGTTTCCGTAGTCCTTTATTGCCCTGCGGAAATTCTGGTTGTCAAGAAACGGGTCAAGCGCCTTTTCCTTAAGGTTTTGCACATAACGTTCCTGCAGTGCCTTGAACAGAGCGGTCTGATTCAGGGGAAGTCCGCTGAGCATCACATCCTGGGTGAGAGTCTTGGATGTATACTCTTTCTGGGTTTCCTCCCTGAATGTCCAGCGCCGTGAGGCTCCCACACCCGAGCCCAGAAGCCTGCTTTCGATACTGTCGAAAAACTCCTCCGTGATTTTGAGATTTTCACCCGTATAGGTACACTCTTCAGTTGCCGGTGGTTCGAAGTTCACAGCAAAGATATAGTTGAGAATATCCCGTTCGATCTGATCCTCGTTATAATAATAAAGTGACTCCTTGACCTCCTGAAGAACCGTGTAGTTGTACATCCTCAGAAGAGAATCAAGAAAGCCCGCGGGGATGGACCTCATGAGTTCTCTTTTTTTGCTCAGGAAGAAATCCACCAGCATCGACATGTTGATGAGCTTTCCCTGACGGGAATAGGTGGAGATGAACTCGCTGAAGATCTTTATGGAATCCCGGCCGGAAATGCCGCTTATTCCCTCTCTGTCTGATTCGGCGATTATTTTCCGCCGGCGTTTGGCCGTAAGTTCCTTTCTGTCCTCTTCCGAAAGCCATGCGGGTATCACCCCTGAATAGATCTCCATCTTGAGCAGCTGCAGGTTCTCGTCACAGTAGAGATTGTACTTCTTGGGATCACCGATCCACTCAAGCAGCGCTTCAGACCGGGTGTTCATGCGCGAGGATATGATAATCCTGGCAAAATTGTTAAGTACCCTCGGCAGGAAGGACTCTTCGATGTTATACCCGAAAGTGTTCTGGTATATCTTGACTTCCGTTTTGAGATCGAGAACGTAGGGAATGTTGATATACTCTATTCTGTCCGAAAAGGAGCGGAACTCCTTCACATTGTTCTGATCCTCGGGATTCATGATTGCCAGAAGCAGGGAATTCACGTTCTCCTCTATGTCATCCACCTTGTGAATGCCTTCGCTTATGATGTTGTGCAGTTCGATAAGCCGTTCACTGTTGTGGGATTTGACATCCATCAGGGCATATATTCCGTTATTTGTCTTGGCGTGACGGGAATAGAGATAGTACACCTCGGATGTGTCGTGCAGAAAGGAATCCAGTTTTCTCTGCACGGAGTGATTGTACACGACCGGGTTTTCCGGTGAACGGTCTCCGGGATTGAATACGCTGATCCCCTCGCCCAGCCTGCGGTTGAAACGATAGGGACGGGCATAGAGCATCTTGTGAACCGTCTCGGCGTTCTTGAATTTGTCCAGAAGTGCTCTATAGAGACTGCTGCAAAAGGTGCAGGGCTTGTCTTTGAAGACCCAGTGATACTCCTTGTTGTTAAACAGTGCCTCTTTAAACGGTGAATCCTCGAAGAGGTCGTCGTAGAACTGGTGCCGGTGCTTCTTTGGTATCATCACCAGCGGGTGATCGTGACTGGGACAGGGGATTTCAAAAACACCGTCCGACTGAACAGAAGACAACCGTTCCCTCAGTTTCCCCACAGTTTTTTCTCTCGATCCGCCCAGAAGAAGCGCAAGGTGTTCAAGCAGCGGTTCTGTTTCCAGTACCGGACCAAACAAGGCGGGATCGAGTCGCCAGATCACCTCGTAGCGCATTCCGTCTTCGGAATTGGCATACGCCTCGAGTTTACGGAGCAGATTGTTGAGAAAGGTACTTTTGCCGCATCCGGGGGGACCGTTGAAGATGTAGATCTTGTTCTGCTGAGCACCCCGGCGCATCCCCTCCACCATATGCACAAGGCGGTTGGCGAAAATCCGGTCGGCGAAAAAGGGCCTGTCCGTGGCGGTTTCAAACAGACGGCTGCAGTCGTAGTTAACATAGTGAATGGATTCGGGATCATTGGGATACTCATCCAGTCCCGCACCGATATTCATGGCGATCATATCATGAAACACCTGGAACACATTGCGCAGAACCAGCCGGGGGGAGGACGCCATCTCCCGCAGAAACTCCTGGAAGGAGATGGGCGGGCGGCTGCTGCGGTCTGTCATACGCGTATTGAGATTGTCTAATGCGATCTTCACTGATTTATTTGTTGTCATGCCGCTCTTCTTCTTATTGAATTTGATTTGTGCAGGCTCTTTCTCATGCCTTCCAGCACAGTTTGTTCAGGTCAACACCTTGCGGGAAAGCTTCTTCTCCTTCATGGTATAGAGCACCCGCTGCCAGCGTATCTCTCTGGTGTCTCCGTTTTCGCTTCTTCGCGAAATGTGACCCATACCTCCTGACCGGGGGCCCCTGTCCACTTCACTGGTTTCAAGCTGAACCGGACCGCCCCACAGGAATTCAAGGCCCAGCAGCACATTCGAAATGAACTCGGCGATAAGCGGTTTTCCCTCGAAATGATGATAGAGGTAAAGCACGTTGTTTGCATTACGGTCCGGATCCACAGTTATGAACGGCGGATGATACATGCTGTCCTGAAGCATCTTCCTGTAATCCTCCGCCTTGCGGCTCTTGACATAATACTCCCAGGTCATCCGGTTCTGGTTGAGTCTCTTGCCGGCGACAAACAGGTCATGCTTGGTCACGAACTCCTGATCGACAAAGGTGTCTATGAAAAGATAGTCGCACATATTTCTCCTTATATCGAAAATGAGCTCCCCGCCTTTTCCCTCCTTTGCATCAAAAGCCTCCCGTTCCCTGATCGAACTGTACTTCTGATACTCCCTTGAATACTTTCCCCTGTCTCCGAGTTCCTCTATGTAATGAAACAGCCTTATTCCCAGTGCATAGGGGTTCAGCCCCACTCTGGGCATGCTGGCTATTCCCGCGTGAAGACGGGCGAAGTCGACTTCATGGCCCGTTATGCGGTCATCGGACAGGAAAAGCTTTTCATGCCAGTAACTGGCCCACCCCTCGTTCATGGTTTTCGTTCTGATCTGGGGCTGGAAGAAAAGGGATGTTTTGCGAACCACCTCAATCACCGATTTCATCCAGTCGTTCTTAGGACGGTTGAGGTGCTCTGAGTTGTGCAGTATATACTGGATTATGTCATGTCTGCCTTCGGATCTCTGCCGCGAGTGACGTTCATAAAGGGATGTAAAATCAGGATGCTTGCGGTGCACATCCGCCAGGAAGAGCTGATCGGCAAGCGCATCGTCCTGACGGATACAGCTGTTGTAGCGTTCGATCTCCTTTATGTACTCCCCCATGGGCCTTTTCTTCACCTTCTGGAGAAACACGTCGAAATAGTAGTCGACGGGGGTCTTACGGGCCGCATTTTCCGAATTGTCGATACGGGTCAGTTCCGAATGATACCCGACCAGATTATCAATACCTCTGGCGAACTCTATGATGTAATCAACCCAGTGCCCCTTGACCGAGCGCAGCTTGGCGATGGTGCGCTTGTCCGACAGGGCCTGCCCGGTAAAATCATAATCCCAGGTATTGCGGAAATACTGATTGCACCTGAAGAAGTCGATGTGGGCCAGCACATGGTAGAAAATCATCACGTTCATCCAGTCCGGGTTATTGTCGTTATAGAACGAAATCGCCGGTCTGGTATTTATAACCGTTTCGTACGGATTGCTGGGATACAGCTCGTAGCGGCCTTTCTCCTTGAGACACTCCACATCGTGAACCCAGTAATCGTAAAGCGTGGGTATCATCAGTTTGGGAGTAAGCTCTATGAGATCCCGGTTGGTGACTATGTATTCAAGCGTTTCGTCACCGAAACGGAGGCCTGCTGCATATGCCCGTTCCTTGCAGCCCTCCATTATCTTCTTTGTTTTCTGATCCACTAATTCCATTATGTATACACCTCTGTGGTGAGCAGTCTTTTGATTCCCTCGATAAGCCTCGACTCATCGGCATTCTCATGGATCACATCCATACGCAGGTAATCGGCGTATTCCGTCAACAGCCCGGAATCTTCTATGTACTTCTGCACCTCTGTTTTCTGACCCGCGCTGTAGCTGTGCTCGGCAATGGTGATTCCCACCCGGCTTGCGTATTCCATGATTTTCTTCAGTTCCGGGAGTGCCTTTTCACCCACGGCATCCCAGTCATCCCCGTCGGTTCCCTGGAACACGAAGATGTTGTATTCCTGGGCAAGGTTCTCCTTTTCCACAATCTCGTTTACCAGACTGTAGGCCGCGGACACCTGGGTCCCCCCGGCGACCTTTGAATTGTAGTAGCTGTAGAAGTCGGGAACTTCCCTGGCTTCAGTATCGTGGACAATGAAGCGGGTTTCCACTCTTTTTGCATACTGGTAAAGAAGCCAGCTGTATATCAGAACATGCTGAGCCACGACCAGTTCGGTGCACTTGCCCGCCATCGACCCGGAATAGTCCCTTACAAAAAAGACCATCGCCTGGGACTCGTAGTCCTTTTCCCTCGACAGTACCCGGTAGATCTTGTCCTGGGGGGAAACCAGAAGCGAGCTGGTGTCTATATCATCCAGGTCATCAGGGACACGGCCCAGACCGATATTGGTCTCAAGCACCTTTCTCAGAGTCGCCTTCTTGTCCAGAATCTGGCCAAAGCCCCTGTTCTTGTCTGTAATATCATATGTATAGCGTGTCAGTGCCCTTTTGGTTCCCCGGTCCTTGAGATTGGGAAGCTCGAACTGCTGAGTAAGTATTCTGCCCAAATCATAGGCGCTTGACTCCATCTCATGGCCGGAACCGCCGCCTTCACCGGCCCCGTTTCCGTCTCCCTGCTGTTCGGGCCGTATGGGCTGCTCCCCTATCACCTCACCCTCGTCTCCCTGGCCGCTGCCTCCGGCTTCCCCCTCCTGTGAAGGATCGGGAACTGAATCGTGGAGAAGTTTCTCCTCCACCGTAGAGGGGACAATCACCACCGAATCGTTGGCTCCCTGCCCGGGTTTGAAAAGCCGGCCCACACGTATCTTTCTTGGAAAGCCGTCCTTTTCTCTCTGCCGGTCCCGTTCAAGAAGTTCATCGATAGTGGAAAACCCCATCTGGGCTGTAAACGAAGGCTTTTTTAGCCCCATAATGACGCTCAGATCGTTAAAGGAATAAAGGCCGGGAGAAACAGCCTCCCCTTCCCTGCCGGAAGGAGAGGGACTGTGATCATCACCCGCCGTGGCCTTTTCCGCCTCCATGGCCTGAACCTTCAGCTCCTCTGCCCTGCGTTTTTCTTCCATTTCCTCTGGCCTCATGGCACTCCTCAGTTTTCATCTTCCTGTGTGCAGAAATACTCTATGGTTTTCTGAGCGCAGGTGGTACAGTAGTTAAGTTTCCCGAACATGGTCTCAACCATGCGGTCGTAAAGCTTCTGGTTCTCGTCATTGGTTCTGTTGGCCAACGCTCCCACCAGGCTTCCCGCCCCCGCGATATCACTTTTGAGACGCACGTCGGTCACCGCCTTAACCAGTTCGAGATTGTCCATGAAATCGTAACCCGGGTTGAGAGAAATTTTCTGACCGTAGATCTTGCGGATCGAGGTCCTGAAAGTATCCCTCTGCTCCCTGGTCTTGAGCCCGAGGCGTTCCTCGACACTGTTTATGTACCGTTCATCGATTTTCAGTGCCTTCAACTCATTTGTCTGGGGATCCTTGTACTTCCACATCCGGTCGGGTCCCAGGTTTTCCGCATCGATACCGATTATCATATTGACATAGTTCATCACGTCCTTGCGGATGGCATGGGGCTCATCCATATAGGCGTTGAACATCTCGGTCATGATTCTTTCCCGGTAAAGCCCTTTTGCGATCTTGATATCCTCCAGATACTTCTTGCGGTCGTTGGGGTCGGACACATAATCAAGCACCACTCTTTCAACAGCCCGGAATACATCATAGGCGAACATGCAGCGTCCTTCGTTAGTCTCACTGCTTTCGATCAGAAGCTGTATCGCTCTTCCGAGGTTACGCTGTCCCAGCCCCTTCTGCCCGAACCTCTTTACAATAGAGGTTTCCTGATTCAGGGTGTCGATCACTTCGGCCAGGGTCTTTATGCTCTTCTCCCCGGCCACTTCACCCGCGGACAGCTTGAGCATTTCCACCGGAGTGAGTTTCTCCGAACGGGGCAGACGTGTAAGCACCGCGGCCACCGAAGCGGCATAGTTGAGATTGGGGTCCTGGTGAAGCTTTTCCCGGTTTAATGTGGTGCGGGACTCGGAACCGACGGTATACTGCGTGAGTTCCCTCTGGAGCCTGTAGTTGGTATTGTGCGACACATAGCATATTCTGCACCGGTCGACAATGGGCGCCTCTTCCTTTTCCGAAAGGAACCGGTTGAATTCGGAATTGTTCGAAGTCGCAATGATCAGTGTGTCGATAGGCCACTTGAAACCGTCTATCTCGATTGTTCTGTTCTGTATGACACCCAGATACACCTGGACCAGGTCTTTTTTGTTTTTGTAGATCTCATCGCTGAAGTGGATACCGCCTCCGCCCACTCTTGCCAGCGCCCCGCGGCGAAGATCGAAACGGTAGGGGTTGTTAGTATCGGAGATGTGAAGAAGTCTCTGAATGGATTCCTCACCCAAAAGATCCACCGCCGAGGAGGTCATCTTGTCCTTTGCGGGATATTTGCCGGTGACCGTTCCAAGGCTTTCGGAAAGAGGAACGGGGACAATCTCCACAAACGAGAGCATGTCATCGAGTTTGCCGTTTGTGTGCTGCCTGATCTCATCCCAAATGTAGCCGCTGCAGGCACCGAGCGGTCTGTAGTTCTTCTGGTAGAGAGCTTCGATTTCCGAATCATCGAAACTGCCCAGTTTAGCCATCAGTTCCTCTGATTCACTTCTGGTTTCACCCATATTCATGGCCAGAACCATCGGATCTTCATACGTCTGGGACTCCACGGTTCTAATTTTCCCGTACGAACCCAGCTTGTCCAGATTTACGAATTTGAAGGAGTACTTGCGGTTTTCCGGCAGGGAGAGGAATTCTCTGTAGCGGGAGCACAGAAATTCCACAAAGAAGGTCTTTCCGTTTCCGGGCTCCCCTACCAGCACGAATGCCATTTCCGCCGACGAACCACCCTCCGCCGCATCCTTAACATAAGATACGAAGCTGTTGATTTCATCGTACATCCCGATGACCGGTTTTCTTCCCGTGCGGAAAATGCTGAAATCGTAGGTGGTCTTGCCGTTCACCACCACTTTGTCAATGGGGCTTTCCAGAATCATGCGTGCCACACCCTGGAATGCATTTTCGAAAGCCCGTTCTTTTCTTTTCACTGCTGTCAGATGATGAAGCAGGGTTTTCTGGTTCTCTGAACCCATTTTTTCCTCCCGAAGTATCAAATGCATCCGTCACCAAGGTGCTCCCCTGACGTCCGGACCTGGTTGTTTATTAATCTTCACCACTCCCTGTCCTGAAAGTGCAGCGAGGGCGTGCTCCAATTCGACATCCGTCCTCAAAACAGGCCGGACTGCTTCTGTAACCGTTTCTCTTCTGAGTTCTTTCTCGTGTTTTGTTAAACGAAGCGGTACTGCGTTTTATTGTCGTGTTTCGGGCCGGCAGTCAAAAAAAATGAGCATCCGACAAATGGGTTGCTATGGCTCAAAACAGCTCCGGCAAGGCCTTCCATTCTTTTACAAATACAAGTGCGGGTCAGACAAGATATTCGATTACTGTTTCGGGGAAATTACGATTCCAAGGGGGGAAATATTGACCGGATTGCCGTGGACAATCCGGCTCAGGCGGGATCAAACGTTTTCCGCGACCATGTGGATGAGAGCCTCGGTATCCTCCCAGCCCAGGCAGGGATCGGTGATGGATTTTCCGTACGCGTCCTCATCAGCCTTCTGGGAGCCTTCCTCGATATAGCTCTCGATCATAAGCCCCCGGATCAACTCCTCCAGCTGGGAATCATACTGCCTGCTGCGGAGCACCTCGTGGGCGATACGGGGCTGCTCTTTGAAGCGCTTGCCCGAATTGTCATGGTTGGTGTCCACGAAAATGGTGGGAAAGGACAGATTGCGTGCCCTGTACTCCCCGGCCGCCCGTATGAGATCCTCGTGATGATAGTTGGGTATGACCTGGCCGCTGCTGCTGACAGCCCCTCTGAGGATCAGATGCGCATACGGATTGCCTTCGGTCCGAACCTCGCTTCCGTTATAGGAGAACACATGAGGGACCTGAGCCGCCAGCACGGAGTTCATCGCCACCCTGATATCCCCGCTGGTGGGGTTTTTCATTCCCACCGGGATATCCAGTCCGCTTGCGACAAGCCGGTGCTGCTGATTTTCCACCGAACGGGCTCCCACGGCCACATAACAGAGCAGATCATCGAGGTAGGGATGGTTGTTGGGATAGAGCATCTCGTCGGCGGAACTCATCTCCGACTCCGAAAACGCCCTCAGGTGCATTCTCCTTATGGCCATGATACCTTCGGCAATATTGGGGCTCTTGAGGTGATCGGGCTGGTGAGCCATGCCTTTGTAGCCCTGCCCGGTCGTTCTCGGTTTGTTGGTGTAGATCCTGGGGATGATGATAATCTTATCCCGTACCTTTTGCTGTACTTTTGCCAGACGGGAAACATAATCGCAGACCGCATCCTCATTATGGGCCGAGCACGGTCCGATAACCAGAATAAACCTGTCATCCTTCTTCTCCAGAACCGCCCGGATCTCAGTATCCCGTTCGTTTTTTTTCTGCTGGAAATTCTGGGGAAAGGGCACACTCTGCTTTATTTCTGCCGGAGTAGGCAGCTTTCTTATTTCCTGAAAACCCATATTTAAAACCCGGACCTTTCAAAGGTGAAAAAACAACAGCCGATTCTGTATTCACAGTGAAACCGACTGGTCAGTCAGATGGGGAAATATACGTTGTGGTGACTGCACGTTCAACTAAGCATTGACCATCTGCATCTCTGCCCCGCAGGGGGGTGATCCGGACGTCAGGTGATCAAGAAAAGGCTGGTACATCATGATGGCGTCATTGGCGAAAAGGTACTCATCGGCTATACACTGCTCATCCCTGAACTGTTTGCGGTAGATACGGTTGTGCCGAGTGTAGCCGCCCCAGGCCTGCTGCCTGATACAATGCTCTTTTTCATACACCAAATACTTGCAGGTCGAAGGAATAGTTGAATGAAGCGTTCCCTCCAGATGAGTATCCGTCATTGTGAGCATGATCTGCACCGGATGGGGAGTTTTGTTTATGCACTGCAGGTCTATGTAGTTATACACGCATGTGGCTCCGGTTCCGAACGGCTGGGTCCGGTTGTCGTCCGGAGACACATCGAAACTGTGCCGGTAGCGCTGGGTTACAGTAAGCGGCGAATGCAGAAACAACCAGAACAGCAGGTTTGAAAGCTGGCACAGTCCCCCGCCGGGACCGGTTTCTATCTGTCCGTAGAAAAGAACCATTCCATCTTTGTATCCTTTTGCGCGGCTGGGCCTGCCGACAGATTTCCAGAACGAAAACGTCTCTCCCGGGTTGATGACAAGCCCCGAAATCCTCCTGCGCGCAAGGGACAGGTTGACAATTTTGTTCTGAAGCATCCACGGCTGAGCATCTTTCAGTTTTCTGAAAAAAGGAGTGGCGTGGCCGGTGATTTTATAAGGCAGGGGATCCGGTTCTATCACCCGGGCATAAGAATCGGCGTGCAGCTGCCAGTGAAACCAGCGCCTGAAAGTATAATAACTCTTTCCAAGCTGGATTCTGAGTCTTGAACGTTTCTTTGGTTTCAGTTTGTCTCCTGACATGTATTGATTTTGATTGCCTCTAATCATCTTTTCTCCGGAATTTCTGCAGAAACACCGGACGCACCCTGCTGGGGTTCATCCAGGTAGTATAGTCATCGTGAAAATCGGAGTGGTTGTCCTGAACGTCTTTTAGAAACAGCTGCCAATTTGTTTCAGGTACCACGGAGTAGTCAAATCCGAGCTCATAGACGGTATCCGGAAGAATGAACGAACGGAGCCTGAACGGTCTCACACCCGCCACGACCCGCCAGAGTGTGTTTGGGGGCATTTCGTATTCCGGTATCCAGGACATAGCATCTTTGTCGGTGGTGAATTTGATGTATTCGGCCAGCCCCTTGTGAGCGATAAAGAGCTGCGCTTGAGAGAAGACCTCTGAAGATGCGAGTCTGTCGGTTATGAGGCTGTATTTAGCGTAAGGCGGATCGTGAAGCCCCGGATCATACGATTTGTAGGTGAAAAGCACAGCGGGAGCCAGAAGCAGGGTGCAGATGAGTGCGCCCTTCTGCAATCGGGGGAAAAGTGAAACGGCGATACCGCAAACACTGCTGCCGAAAAGAACTGCAAGAAGAAAAAAGCGAAACGAGAAGCCGTTCATATCCCACCTGAGGAAAGGAAAATTCAGCAGAAGAAACAGAACAGGAATTACCCACAGCCGGTATGAAGTTGCTTTTCTTGTCAGGAGCATAATCGCCAGAGCGGCAGTTGCCAGAGTTGCTGCCACGATCTCGATTTTCCACAACAGGGTGAGAAGGCCTTCGAATTCCCGGAAAAACATGAACGCGAAACTCTGAGGCACCGCGGTGAAAATACCGAGCTGGCGCTCAAAGTCATGCAGAGCGAAAATTTTGGGAATGCAGAGAAGAGCCCCTACGGGGATAAGCCCCCACAGGAGCAGCTTGTGTTTTTTGTGCCTGAAAATGATCTGATGCCCTATGAAAAGAAAAAGCGCGGCAAGCGCCATGGCACCTGTCAGTTTATGAGCCAGAAGGCTGAGAATCACAAAAAGGATGGCTGGAAGGTACTTCTGTTTGACTAAAAATATCAGCATTGAAAGCAGGAAAACATAACCGACCAGATTCTTGGGATACTGAGAAGCGAAATAGAAAAGGTGCGGACTGCACAGAGTCAGAAGAGCCGTGACAAGCCCGGGGATTTTCTGTTTTGTAATGGAGCTGACCAGCCAGAAACTGAGCGGTATGACCAGAGCCGCGGAAAAAGCGGTCATTACCTTCACGCCGAGAATGTAATTACCAGTCAACCATTTGAACGCAATGAGAACCGGATAGAAAACGGATATGCGGGATGATACCAGATGCCCGTTTTCGAACCATGATTTTATCTGCAGAAGGTAAAAATAGGAATCCCAGCCGTTTGCGAAAGGGGTCCGGGTGAGGGACAGGTAGTGAAAGGTGAAGCCCAGAAGAGTCAGAGCTGAAACTGCACAGATTTCCCCGTATCTGCTGCGGGCAACTGAAACATCAATAATCATAATTCTGTTCTACTCATTATCTGGAACTAAAGAATAGTTCGGGGGTCACCAGATCAGCGGAATCGGCTCGATATAGTTTTTACCCGCAATGAAATCATCGCTTATGGTGAGGAAATCCTGAAAGATGTTGGTGGACTGCCTCTCCTTGCTTCCCTTGTAGACGTGCTCCCTGGATCCGGTGGCATACAGTTTTCCGAATATGCGTATCTGAGCCGGGGAATCGCTTTTTGCCACCAGTTCCCAGCCTCCTTCGCCGATCACCGTCTGTTGTTCATGGACCATTTCATTGTCTTCCATCTTATTTTCGTAATAGACAAAGCTGTTGTTTGAACGAATGATAAGCGACACATCTGAAGTCGCATTAGTGAAACCGGCTTCATCCCCACTGAATGTGGAAACATCAATTTTGCGGTCAAGAACTTTCTGCAGCTGCTTGTTTTCTATACCGGTTGTTCCGGCGACTTTTTCCGCTTCGTAGGAACCGAGTGGAACAATCACACTGTCTCCGCTGTAGAACAGTATTTCGCTCAGGACCAGATCCGCATATCTTTTCCCCGCATATACGCCCTTCACCTCAAGAGTAAACTCTTTTGCGGACAGAGGCTCGGGGAGCTGCAGAAGCTGAGGTTCCCGGGTATCCTCAAGTGTGAATTGAAACGCGGTATCTCCTTTGACGCCGAAAGAGATCTCACGGGCCCGGGAATTGTTCACGAAATGACTTGAGGAACGCTGATACCCGTTCCAGATTTTCAGAGCGAAAATCTTAACATCCTGTTCAAATGTAAACCGAACCCATTCGCCTTTGCCACTGCCCTTAGCCCCCTCGGACCACCCGAAATCAAGCTTTGAATCGACCAGATTGTAAGCACTGTAGCCAAGCTCGGGTGATAGTGTGGAAGAAGCGGATATTTCACATCCGACAGTCTGGTGAGGTATGATGACAATCGGCTTGTTTTTGCTGCCGAATAATTTCAGCTCGGAAATGTTCACTGATGCATTTTCCGGATAAACAGTCTGCCGGACTTTCCGGGACCCGTATTCACTGTTCTCTTTTAGGATCACTTCGGTTCCGGCCGCCCGCAGATCCTCCACTTTTATGAACAGATTCGAAACCCGGGTATTGATGGCGATTGCGGCGGCGTCATGTTTGCTTTTGATAACGACTCCGTCGCAGTAAACGGTCACGGTCTTTGCACTGGCCAAGCCACCACCGGTCCGGCTTTCCAGTTTCAGGGCACCAACAAACACCGGTTCGGCAAAACGGAGCATCACCCCTTCCCCGCTTCCGGCACCAGTTGGAGTGCGCCAGTAAGTTTTTGGATCGTTGTCCAGAATGTGGGAAACATGATTTTTGGAGATGGGGAGAGCTGTGTTGGTGGCATATATCCCCTCCAGACGAGCCGTCACCTGTTCTGCCGAAACCGTCGCCACCACCGCAAAAACGCATAACAGAGCAGTATAAATTCTCTTCAGACCTTTCATTTCATTCTCCGAATATTGATATGGATACCCTCATCAGCTTACCATCCTAACCATTTCAATATAAGACCGGTGGAGCATTTTGTCAAAATCGGAAAACCAGACGGGTGAATCCTCCTGAAGTCAGGTGAAGCCACACTGGAAAAACTTGAATTTAAAAAAGCTCTGACTCGAATTCCTATTGAAGGGTGGTCTCTATACCAGCCGCAACTTAAAAGGAGAACAGATTATGCCTGCACCCATAAAAAAACAGTTTTTCGCTTTCTTTTTCCTTTCCATGCTGCTTCCGCTTGCAATTGCCGGCCAGGAAGACGAGGGGAGCCTGTACTACTTCAATCCGGAGGCCATCACGACGCTTAAAGGTACAGTTGCCGACTACGATTCCCTGCTGTTCTACGACGGAACGGAATCATTCACCCACATCCTGCTGAAGACTTCCGATGGCCAGATCGTGTTCATAGTCCTTGGACCGGAATACTTTCTCGGCAGCAACAACATCAGTTTCAGAAAAGGTGACGAGGTGGAGGTGACCGGCTCGGTAGTGGGACAAGGTGAAAAGAGTTTCATTATCGCTACTTCTGTAATGAAAGGCAATCAACACCTTGAGCTCAGAAATAAGGAGGGGATACCTTTGTGGCTGGAGGAGTATATGAGATTTCACGAGTGAGGAGCGGACCGAGATACGGGGGAGAAGAGATCTCCCCCTTGAAGATCGAAATCAGGCTTTTACGGATTCGGGCTGAACACTGTACTGGGCAATGAACTCCTCCACACCCCTGTACGCCTCGTCGTCGGGACACTGACGGGGGGGATGTTTGCAGAAATAGGAGGATGGGGTGTAGAGAACCCCGCCCAGGCGCGCGTTCAGAGCGAGTTTGCAGCAACGAATCGAATCGATGGCCACACCGGCTGAATTGGGCGAATCCTCCACGGAAAGGCGCAGCTCCAGGTTCATGGGAACATCACCGAACAGCTTGCCTTCCATGCGGATGAAGCAGATCTTCTGATCATTCTGCCAGGGCACATAGTCGGAAGGTCCCACGTGTATATCCCGTTTTTCCAGACGCTCTGCCGTGACAGACTGCACCGCTTCGGTCTTGGACTCTTTTTTTGATTTGAGTCTGCTGCGGTTGAGCATATTGAGAAAATCGGTGTTGCCGCCGGTATTAAGCTGATAGGTGCGCTCCAGCTTCACTCCTCTTTTCTTGAACAGATCGGTCAGAGTGCGGTGAGTGATGGTTGCTCCCAGCTGAGCCTTAATATCATCACCGATAAGAGGAAGGTTGGCATCCTCGAACTTCTTCGCCCACTCGGGATTTGAAGCAATAAAGACGGGAATATTGTTGATGAAGGCGATTCCTGCATCCAGTGCGCACTGAGCATAGAACCTGGTGGCTTCTTCGGAACCTACCGGGAGATAATTCATGATGAGGTCCGCACCCGACTCTTTGAGGATCTCCACGATTTTCTCACGGGTGGCTTCCTCTTTCCCACTTTTGATAAAAGTATCCTCAGAATCGTAATCGCCCATGTGCTCGGAATAGCCGTCCAGAACTTTCCCCATCCGGACCATTACTCCGCTTTGGGGCATATCGGGGCAGAAAACGGTAGTGCAGTTTGGCTTTGCGAAAATCGCTTCGTTCACATCCTTTCCCACTTTGCGCTCATCTATATCGAAAGCAGCAACGACCTCAATATCACTGGGTGTGTACCCCCCGATACTCCAATGCATCAGCCCGATCGCGTCTTCGGCGGTTTTATTGCGGTAATACTCAATACCCTGCAGAAGAGAACTGGCGCAGTTCCCTACGCCCACAACAGCAATCCTTATTTTGTCCATACACCACAACTCCTCCCTGGAATCAGAAAAAGGTGATTTGATCTTTTGCCTGCTGAATAGCGCGTCTGCTGAACTCAAGCGCCTGCCGCTTTCACGACAGGCGCTGAAACCCGGTCAGATAAGTTCCGCATCCAGAGCAGAATTGTGCAGCTGCAAGAAACGTGCCACAATTCTAGCGGTAAGGATTGCTCAGACAGAGCACTCCCTTTTCCATAGCGAACCAAAGGTTCCCTTTCGCGTCCTCATGCATCTGGAACACCTGGGCCGCGGGGATACCGATACTCTTGGGGTCACTGGTCCAGATGTCTCCGTTGAATCTAAGCAGTCCTGAACCGGATCCGAACCATGTTCTGTGCGGATCAGACATTATAGAAGTAAGCCCTTCCTGAATCTCCAGATATGTTTTCCACTCGGAACCGGTCCAGCAGTTGATATCCATTTCGCCCACAGCCGCCCAGATCTGGTTTTTGCGCTTATCCAGTCCGAGCACCTTGGTGTCATTCCAGCTCAACCCGTTCTGCATGGTGTGGTTTGTCCACTTGGTACCATCAAAGGCGCTTATGCCTTTGTCTGTACCCAGCCATGCGGTTCCCTTTGCATCAACCACAACAGCCTGCACCTTGTTTGAGACCAGGCCGTCTTCGGTGGTGAACGTTTTCCAGGCTCCGTCTTTGAAGAGAGCTGCTCCGTTTTCGGTTCCCACCCACACGTCACTGCCATGTGCCGCCACGGCCAGCACACTGTTATCGGGCAGCCCGTTTTCGGTGGTGTAGGATGTGAATTTGCTTCCGCTGCGAGATGCCAGTCCGGCAGGAGTACCGAACCAGACCTTTCCGGCTCCATCCACCACTATCGAGGTAACTCCGGCAGAGGGGATCGTACCCAGTTTGGCGTGCTGCTGATGATTCTTTGAATTCATGGGCTGAGCCACAACGGTCTCATCGGTGGCATACCAGAGTATATTCCCCTGAAGCGCGAACGCTTTCACAGGCGAAGTGGAAGCTATCAGTTTCCATTCGCTGGGTTTGTCATAATTGACTGAATCAGCCTTGACTTCTTCAGTTTGGGCCTGAACCGAGAACAGAGCTCCGAGAGCAAGAACCGGCATCAATCGCTTCAGCATAAAAGCCTCCCCGCTTTAGTACAGCATTAAAAAAAGGTAAAAATAGTATTAGAACCACATTAGGGTCCATTGTTAATGATACAGAAAAGACACTTAGAAAAATACGAAGGTGCCACCCTGCATGCAACAGCATGACATGGAGGGAATGAACTTGATCAAGGCCTGGTGGCGGCGTTTTTCTTCTCCCCGACCTCCTCTGAAACGAGGGTGAAATAGGCGTACTGAGGAACTTTACTGAGAGCCTGATAGGTCCAGTAATTACCCATGACCTTCTTCACATAGCCTCTGGTTTCGGTGAATCCGATATCCTCCACGAAAAGGTCGTATTCGAGATCCTTTCCACGGTTGTACCACTTCTGAGCATTATGGGGACCCGCATTGTAGCTGGCCAGCACAAGAACGGTGTTGTCTTTCCACCTGTCCATCAATTCTCTTAGATAAAAAGTTCCAAAACGCGCATTGTATGCAAAATTGTAGAGCGAATCCACACTGAATGCCTCATTGAGCTTTTTGGCGATGGCCTCCCCGGTATAGGGCATGATCTGCATCAGCCCCACGGCTCCGGCCGGAGAGACGATCTCCGGATCGAAAATACTCTCCTGACGTATCACGGCACTCACCAGAAGCGGATCAACACCGAACTTTCTGGCGTTTTCCGTTATGGCCTCTGAAAAATAGGCGGGATAGAGCACCGACCGGACCGGCAGAGGCATGTCTGCGCGGTGTTGCAGAGGAATGCGCCACGAAAGACGGCGCCCCACTCTGTGGGCCAGAGCCGGATCTCCGGAAAGAGTGTAGGCGGAGACCAGATCAAACTGAAGCATCAGGTTGTAGGGGTAATTCTTTTCGAAATTCTCCAGAAAGAAATCGGCGGTTTTCGATTCACCGACAGACAGAAGAGCCGCCCCCCGGCGCAGGTAAATGCTGTCCTGACTGCTCAGATTCTTTTTGGAGGGAGAGATGGAATCAAGCCACATTCTGGAGGTCTGAACGTCGGTTGAATCGGGGCCGAACAGAGCTGTCACCGCACGGACCGAATCACCAAGCATCTGACGGGCCCGGTGGGCATAATAGTCGGTAGGATCAAGACCGACAAGCTTTTCCCATACCTTGCGGGCTTCCTTTTCTCTGCCAAGCGCCTTCAGGCATTTTCCCTGCCAGTAGATTCCCGCCAGCATGTGGTATGCTTGAGGACAATTCTTCTGAAATGCCCTGAGGTTCGCAAGCGCTCTTTCATATTCGCCTCTGCGGTAGTAGCACAGAGCATGACGCAGCCGGGCCTCGCTGGCTCTTTTGTTGTCTGTTCCGTAGATCTGACGGTACACCGAAGCGGCGGACTTGAAATGCTTCCTCGCCTCGTGCTGCCATGCCCTCAACCAGAGAATCTCCACCGATTTCGAATGGGATGGGTAGTACTTGATATGCAGGTCGTACCACTTGGCGGCATCCCCGGAATGCTTCAGTTTGCGGTAGGACCGAGCGATCTGCATGAACACCTCCGAGCTGGCCCCGTGCTTTTTATGGTACTTCTTGTACAGATCAACAGCCTGCTTGTAGCGGCCCCGTTTATAGGCAATCCGGGCAGAATAGAGCAGAAACTCCTTAGGGGAGACCGAGGAGGAGAAGTCCTTGCAATTCTTAGTGGATGTGAGAAGGTTGTCGGTCAGCGCAAAGTTTCCGGTCTCATAACACTTCTGAGCAAGAGAGAAGAGGAAATCAGCCGAAGATGTGGAATCGAAATTCCGTTTTTTCAGATATACCCCGATGACAGTGCCCGCGTCCCATCCGGTCAGTCCGGACAGACTCCGCTCCAGAAGCGAATCCGCACGTTTCACCGACCCTGCATCCAGAAATGAACCAAGCTTTTTCTGAAGAGCGGAGACGTCGACCCCGTGATCCTTCGCGGCCCAGCTACTGTACTCCCTGAGCCATTCCGTGCCGGGCTGAATCCGGGCGCCGCTGTCCACGACTGTTCTGATTTTTTCAAACAGGTGGTATCTGTATTTGCGGGGAAGAGAATAGTTCAGAGCAGAACCGTAGCCGGCAAGAGCCTTTCCACCATCCTCGAGTTCGCAGTAGAGATCTCCGATTTTTTCATACGCCAGCGGTGCCAGAACCTTGCAGCTGGAAACCACTTTGTTCAGAGCATCCAGCGTCTCCTTCTCCTTTTTCAATTCGACACCGATGGAGCCCAGCTTATAAAGATGAAGCACGGTGTCGGCATCGAGACTGTCCTTGCTCACAGCCTCGAAAGCCAGATCGGGTTTGCCGGACCACAGCTCCTGAGTTCCGCTCCAGCTGATGGGGAGCGGAAGTGCCGGAGATGCGGCAGCCTGCAGGCTGAACAGTAAAACCAGAGCTGCAGATAGAGCCAGATCCAGTATTCCCGCACCTTTTTCTTCAAAAGTATTGTCTCTGAATATCATGTCTATCTTTTCCGATCGTAGCAATTTTTTAGACTTCGTTTAAAATATGTCAGATACCTTCAGCAAAACTATACAATTCCGGAAAGAAGGTTTTCTGCTGAATACTTTTCATGATTTCCAGCCGATGCAGTTTCCGCATCCCGGGAAACCGGTTGTTGCGGCTTCAGCAGACATCTGTCTAAAATTGGTTGATGGCGGACTCTTTTTTCAAGAAATTGCCATCAACTCTACGATACAGATTATATTGTTGTTTCTCACCAAAACCAGTTCCCAGCCTAACAGAACCAGATATGTCAAACCCATTGCGGAGGGAATAGTTATGAAAAGGACCGCGATTCTTCTCTTTTCAGTGGCTTGCACAACAATCTCAGGTTTCCTTTTCTGTACCGACAACGATCCCGGACCTGCCAAAGCCGGAAAAGACTCTGTTCTGCCCGACACCTTTTCCGTCGCCTTCTACAATGTGGAAAACCTGTTTGATCTGACCCTTGACGGAAATGAATACGAAGAGTACCGTCCAGGCGCGTCCAACTGGACCGAGGGGATACAGAAAACGAAAGTCAACCGGACGGCCGAAGTGATCGCCCTACTCGATGCCGACATTGTCGGACTCTGCGAAGTGGAAAACGGAGGCGTTCTGGAACAGTTGCAGACAGAACTTGAAAAGTGGGAGTGCGGCTATCCCTACAGTGCCGTTGCCTCATCGGGAGAATGTGCGAACACAACCGCACTCCTTTCCCGCTACCCCATCCACAACAAACTCGAGCACGAAGTGGAACAGTCCAGATCCATTCTGGAGGTATCCCTGGACGGGTTCAGGATATTTGTAAATCACTGGCCGTCCAAGAGAAATCCGGAATCAAAACGTCTCCGGGCCGCTCTTGTTCTGAAACGCAGACTGGATGAACTTCCTTGCGGAACCGAATATGTCATATCAGGCGATTTGAATTCAAATTACGATGAAAGCGTGTCTTTCCACACAGCGGGATTCAATGACACCAGATGGGAAACGGGCATCAACCACGTGCTCGGAACGACCCTGAACAAAGCAGAGAGCCAAACAGTCCGGTTTGTATACAAACACGATTTGTCCCAATGTGCAGACTGCCACTACAATCTGTGGCTTGAGCTGCCCGAGAGCAAACGTATGAGTTATGTGTACAGGGGGTCATTTCAGACTCTGGACAACATATTACTTCCCGTTTCACTTTTCGACAGCACCGGTTTCTCGTATCTGGACGGCTCGTTTGGAACATTCACATGCAGAGGTCAGCTGATCAGAAACGGCATACCTTACAGATGGCAAATGAGATACAGAGGAAAGGAACGTATCCACACCGGCAGAGGATATTCGGACCATCTTCCTATCCGGGCGAGTTTTGTGCGGGCGCCGTATAGAATGAAAAGGCGCAGAAGTTCAGATCCGGACTATTCTTCAGGACCGGGGGATTTCGAAACGGGAACGGACGGCTGGATCTGCAGCGACAGCCGCTTTTCCGTTTCCAGAGACAGCACGATTTCCAGATCCGGTCGTTACAGTCTGAAAGTGAGCGGAATGCATGGGAAAGCGAACAAAACAGCTGCAGAGATCAGGATTCCTGATGCAGCGGACAGGAAAACGCTGAGCATCTGGATGAAAGGTTTTGGAAAAGTGTCTCTGCGGATACGCCGAAGCCCCAGGCACAGGTGGCTCTACTATAACGGCCCCGGCTTCACTGAGTCCGGAAGTGCCCGCTACCTTCAGTGGGAAAGTCGGGAGTGGAAGAGAGTCAGGCTGGAGCTGCCCCGGGACGGGAAGGGATCAGAAGACCTTTATGTGGAG
>JBKHHW010000192.1:0-5917 GCA_046538945.1 Chitinispirillaceae bacterium
GGTTTAACATTTTTCTAATGATCCTCTAGTGATGAAATAGAATATTGGTCGTAATTTGGTTTCATACGACCATTTCTGAATAACTAAAGGAGAGAAAAATGCGGGAATTTCTTCATGTACAGGATATCATGGAAGCCATTGAGGACAAATTGCTTGAAGGAATAAGGGTAAAGGAGGTGCGGGTCTGGGTGCAGCCGTTCGAGCATATAAGTCCGAGCATCCTCAAATCTCTTTTCTACATTACCCTTAACGATCGCGGACTTCCCTTCATTGAACTGGATGTTAAGCCTATCGGAGGACAGATGCAGTGCATGACTTGCGGACGTCAGTTCGTTTCTCATGTGTCCGAATGTGTATGTCAGTTCTGCGGTTCGGGCGACTGTTCATTTCTTTCTGAAAACAGAATCGCTTTTGAGCTGGTGGAATCGCAGCAAAGAGAATTCTGTGCCTGATATCAGAATCTCATCTCTTTCAGTGCGTTTTCGATTTTCTTTGCGGCTTCCTTCATCTGTTCTTCACTCCCGTAGGGGTGCCGGGGCCAGAAAAAACCTTTCAGACCGTCGTTCTTTTTCCGGGGGACGATATGGAAATGCAGGTGAGCAACACTCTGGCTTATTTTATTGTTCTGGGCCACGAATGTTCCCTCAGCACCCATCCCTTTTTCCACGGCGGCGGACAGCATGCACAGAATCTGAAAAAAATGGCCGGCCCACGGGATATCCATCTGGTCAAGAGTGGATATATGGTCATGAGGGACTAGAAGCGTATGTCCATGAAAAAGAGGACGTTTGTCAAGAAATGCGAGGCAGTATGTATCCCTGTATACGAGGTGGGCTGGTAGCCTGCCGGAAGCGATTTCGCAGAATGTGCATGTTTTTGACATTTCTAAACCCCACCTGATCCGCTCTTTTCCTTTTCCACTCTTTTTTCCAGTCCCAAAGCCCTTATCATCCGATCGTCCGCGTCCGTTCCAGCTCCCGGAGTCGTCAGGTATCCTCCTGAAACATAACCGTTTGCACCGGCCAGAAAAATCATGCTCTGCAGAGAGCCCAAATTGACCTCACGACCTCCGCATACCTTTATACACTTGGACGGAAGTGCAAGGCGGAACATCGAAACGATTTTCAAAAATTCCATAGGACTTTCCCTGGGAGGAGAAACCCGGGTGCCGGGAATAGCGTTGAGGAAATTAATCGGAACAGTATCGACATCAAGTTCCCGCAGCTCGAGACAGAATTCAATCCGGTCGGTCCACGTTTCACCCAAACCGAAAATCCCACCGCAGCACACGTTGAGACCTGCCCGTTTTGCTCGTCTTACCGTGTCCACCCGTTCATCATAGCTGTGAGTGGTTACAATTTTGGGAAAATATGATCTGCTGGTTTCCAGATTGTGATTGTAGCAGGTTACACCCGCCCTGACCAACATGGAGAACTCCTCATCGGACAGTATGCCCAGAGACGCATGCTTTTCGCCTCTACATCCAGAAAGAGCCGAGAGGACAGTTTCCAGATCTTTTCTGGTAAGCCTCCGCCCGCTGGATACGACACAGAATGGAAATCCCGCTTCATATGCCTGTTCGCACCTTCTGGAGATTTCATCGGGATGGGCCAGTTCCTGAATCTTCACATCGGTGCTGTTGTGTGCTGACTGAGAGCAGAAAGCACAGTCCTCGCCGCATCCTCCCGATCTGATACTCATCAGCGTGCAGGGGTCAACTTCTTTACCGCAGAAATGAGTTCTCGCTCCGTCGGCAGCCGCAAAAAGAACGGAGATCTTCTCAAGAGGCCATTCTGAAATCAGTTCCAGATCCTTTTCGTCAATTTTATCCGCAATTGCTTTTTGAAACAGTTTATCAGCTGTAGAAAAGTAGTTCATATCACGTTTGACCATTCTATTGTATGTTATGGTTTGCTGTTCATTAGTAACTTAATATTTCAAGCCAGATTATCCAAATATTTGATGGTGTCTTCCATGCACGTGACCACTTCAGCCGGGTTTTCAAGAAAAAATGCATGTGGTCCGGGAAATTCAATATGAACGCCGCCAGTTTTTTGGCTGAAATACACGGACGCGGCTTTGGGGATGATTTCATCATCACTGCCCTGCAGAAATATTGGTTTAATCAAAAGCGGTTCCAAGGGGTGAAGATCGGCTTCTCTGAGAAACTGCAATCCACTCTTGAGCTGATCCGTGGAGTATTTTTCTCCTGGTTTGTCATCGCAAGGTATTCCACATCGGTCAAAGAAAGACGACAGAACAGCGTGCCTGTCCGTGTCCAGTGAGCCGATCATGGAATCCAGAACCGATTGCCTGGTGCCGAATCTGTATGAGCCCTTACGACAAAAACAAGGAGTGGCTGAAAGAAAAAACGCTCTTTGCGGTTTCAATCTTCTGGAGGCTTCATAGGCGATCATTGCACCCGTGGACCATCCGGATATGCACTCTGCCTCACCTTTTTCCAGGCCGGTTTCCGAAATAACCACATCGACCCAGTTCTTCTTCAGTCTATCTGACTCGAACAGAAGTGGCATAAGCAGATTAACATCCACATATTGTGCTTCTTCCCCGAAGAGCGCAACGAGCAGATCCGGTTCAACAGCCCAACCGCCGAATACAACAGTTTTACCCATCTCTTTTCTTCCATTCTTTCATGATACTCACAACTTCCCGCAGATTGTCGATATCAAGCCCAAGATGAACAGAAAAGCGGATCCTTTCGGTGCCTTGAGGCACTGTGGGGGGGCGGATCGCCGGAGCGAAGATACCTTTGCTTTTAAGGTGATCGGACAATGCGATTGCCTCTTGTGAACTGTTCATCCGGACAGGAACAATCTGGGTGGATGAATTCATGCAGTCAAAACCAGCTCTGCCCAGCTCTGAGCGGAACAGGCCCGCAAGCTCGAGAAGTGAATTGCCCAGATGGGAGTTCTTTCTGATATGGCGGACGGCTGCCAGATCATAGGCGATAACCGGGTGGGGGAGACCTGTTGAATAAATCAGACTGCGGGCACTGTTGACAAGGTAATCTTTTATTTCACGGCTGCCGGTGAAGAATCCTCCCAGGCCGGAAACCGCTTTGCTCAGAGTCCCGACTCTGATGTGTACTTTTTCACCTACATCGGTTTGCTCCACAATTCCACTTCCGGTCGAACCGAAAATTCCTGTGCCATGCGCCTCGTCAACCATTACAACACAGCCGTACTTCTCGCCTAACCCGCAGATTTCTTCCAGGGGAGCTCTGTCACCATCCATGCTGAACACAGTATCGGTGACGATCATCTTTTCGGCACTTTTTGACCCGCTTAGATGCCGTTCGAGATCGGCCATGTCATTGTGTCTGTAGCGAACGAGGCGACCGCCCGAAAGCCGGCAGCCGTCGATTATGGATGCGTGATTGAGTTTGTCACAAAAGATATCTGTATGCCTTGAGCAAAAAGCCTGCAGAATCCCGATGTTGGCGGCATATCCGGAGTTGAACACCAGTGCACTTTCTGATTTCTTCCAATCGGCAAGCTCAAGCTCGAGCTGATCGTAAAGGGGAGAGGTCTGGGCGATGAGTCGGGAGGCAAGATTGCCGCAGTAACAATTACCCGTCAGCTCAGCTGCAGTTTTTTTCACATCCCTACAGCTCTGGAGTGCAAGGTAGCTGTTTGAGGACATGTCGATTCGGAAATCAAAGCCGCATGGCGCAAGCTCTCTGAAGAGAAATTCGGATTTCCTCTTCAGCACAAACTCCGAAACTTTTTCAAGAAGAGGGGGTTTCATCCAGTACCTCGTTCATGGCTCTTTCCGTTAGGGAAAAAATCCGATCAAGTTCCTCCTTTGTAACTGTATAGGGGGGCATGAAATAAACCGTATTACCCAGCGGCCGGATGGCGAGCCCGTATTTGAGAGCTCTTTGAGACACCTTGAAAGGAATTCTCATTGCGGCAGGGAATTTTTCCTTCGTTTCCTTGTTCTTGACAATTTCGAAAGCGGCTACGAATCCCAGATGACGGATTCCCCCCACATGCTCATTTCTGTCCATAGTTTCAAGTTTCAATGCGAGATGGTTCATGACATTTTGAGCCGACCGGGGAAGGTCATGGTCTATCAGCAGTTTTAAAGCTGCACACCCCGCGGATGCCGCAAGCGGGTTTCCGGTGAAGGTATGCCCGTGCTGGAATGTTCTGTCTGAAAGAAAGTCTCCCTTGAATTCACAGTAGATATCTTCCTTTACAGCCGTTACGGCCAGAGGCAGATATCCTCCGGTCAGGCCTTTCGCAAGACACATGAGATCGGGGACTTCTCCGGCGTGATCGCAGGCGAACATCCTCCCCGTTCTCCCCAGCCCCATCGCCACCTCGTCAGCTATAGTGATCACCTCATGCTCCCTGCAGAGCCCGAAGATCCTTTTGAGCACTTTTGAAGGATACACTCTCATCCCTACCGCACCCTGAACCATCGGTTCGAAAATGCAGGCTGCTATTTCAGAGCCGTGCTGTTCCAGAATTTTCTGTAAAGAGTTCATGCATTCGGCAGAGCAGCTCTGCGGCTTCTTTCCAACCGGACAGCGGTAACAGTAGGGCGAATCTGTATAGTACTGCTTTTTGAAAAGCTCATGGAAAGGAGAATGATAAAGAGGAATATCTCCAACTGACATTGCTCCCAGGGTGTCACCGTGATATCCTCCCCCGAGAGATACAAATGCAGTCCTGTTGTTCTTCTTTATATGATGATACTGGAGAGCGATTTTCATCGCCACTTCCACGGAAGTCGATCCGTCATCGGAATAGAAGATCCTGCTCAGTTGCGGCGGAAGAACTTTCCCCAGAAGTTCTGAAAGCTCGAGCGCCGGCCTGGATACGAAACCTGCCATCAGAACATGCTCAATTTTTTCCAGCTGCTTGTGTATGGCGCCGGTGATTTCGGGATTGCAGTGCCCGAATATGCTTGTCCACCAGGAGCCTGTAGCGTCTATGTATTCTTTGCCGTTTTCGTCGTAAAGATAAATGCCCGAACCTCTCTCTATTACCGGGGGAGGAAACTTCTGATTGTCCTCATGACAGGTGAAAGGCATCCAGAGGCGGTCAAAGTTCTCTTTTGAGAGCATAACAGAAATCCTTTACTGCTTGATTCACATCGCTGCGGTATTCCACTTCCAGACAGGGACGCGGGTGAACAGATTGACGGATCATCTCTACATTGTCGTTATAGATGAAATCCCGCTTTATGCCCCCGGCATTGTTGATTACCACACCTGCTGTGGATATGCCGCGCTGTTTTAGCACTTCCAGAGATAGAAAGGTGTGGTTGAGGGTACCGAGTCCGGGCGTGACAACCAGAACCGCTGGAATGTTCATCCCGGCTATTAGATCGGTCATGTAATCGGTTTCATTCAATGGAACCAGTACGCCTCCGGCCCCTTCAACAATGGTGATTTCACTGCGGCGCTTCATGTGTTTGTACCCCTCGATGATTACATCCAGGGAAATATGTTCTTTTGCAAGCTTTGCAGCAAGGTGGGGCGAACAAGCCGGCTCGAATTTGTAGAGTGCGTCAACAGTGAAGGTCTCGTCTCCCATCACCGACACTACATGCTCGACATCCGGAGCAACCAGATTGCCGTCTGCGGTCCGTTCGCAGCCCGTCTGCACCGGTTTCATATATGACACAGTTGTGCCGAGGGATTTAAAACCCATGGCCAGAAGCCCCGAAACGTAGGTTTTGCCCACATCCGTACCGCTCCCGGTAATGAACAGTCCGCTCATTGACTTATTCTCCGCGCGCAGCCTATCAGCGCATTGTGTGTCACAGGTATTCCCTTGGATGTAGCGAAACGGTCTTCGTATTGTCTGCACAGATCTGCCAGTTCGCGTCTGTTCAGAAGCGGACCGGAAACTGCCGTTCCTCCGATTCGGCTGAGGCTTCTGAG
>JBKHHW010000193.1:0-5783 GCA_046538945.1 Chitinispirillaceae bacterium
ACAGCTGTCAGATCAGAAAGCAGGGTTTTATAGCGGCGGGGGTGAAGGATCCCACGAAGTACGGCGAAAAACCGTGAACAAACACCTTTTCTAACAAGCTTTCCTGTTTTCATCTGCAAAACCGGGTTTTAGGCCGGCCTCAGGCATGACGGGCAAATCACTTCGTAAACTTAACAGCCACAACACATTACAAAGCAACCCATCCATAATACCAAGTTACAAACATGGAAACTGGGGAAAATAAATTCGAAAACAGAAGAATTTTTATTGACACATTATTGTAACAATATTAAATTGTTAAAAGATTTGCATCTGGTGAAAAGACATATGCATATCACGCTTTGCCTTGATTTAACGACATAGCATCATGTTCTATTCGCCAGTTCAATATGGAGAACATTACGTCCGGTGTGAACCGTAAACCCTTTATCTGACTTTACTTTGTCTGCTATCGTGGAGTCCAGCGACCACTTGAAAAAACGGGGCGTTACCGAAAAGCCTTACGAGTAGGAGAATTAACAAAGGAGTGTTTCATGCACAGGGTAGGAAAACTTTGCGTAGCTGTATTGCTGTCAGCCATGATTTTCGGTTCTTATGCTCAGAAAATCGGTGTTAAGGCGGGAATGAATCTTTCAAACATGGTTATGAAAGATGATGATTTCACCCAAAGTGAGGATTTCAAGATGAAAATTGGATTCAACGCAGGTGCCTCTGCAGAATTCCCTATCACCGAAATTTTCTCGGTTGAGAGCGGCCTCATGATCAATACAAGAGGCTTCACCATGGAGGAAAAATTCACTGAAATGGGTGAAACTGTAGAAATGAAGGTGTCTGGAAATCTTCTCTATCTGGATATCCCAGTCAATGCAAAAGTTGGATACTCCATGGACAACCTTAAAATTTATGGTTCTGCTGGTCCTTACCTCGGCTTTGGTTTGAGCGGGAACCAAAAAAGTGAAACGACTTTCATGGGTGAAACTCAGAAAACTGATGAGGATGTTGAGTTTGGATCTGATGACAATTCAGATATCAAAAGAATGGATCTTGGTCTGAATTTGGGAGCTGGTGTTGAATTCGGCTCATTCCAGATTGGTGGTTCATATGGTTTAAGCCTGCTGAACAATTCTCCAGTTGATGATAATGGCGCAACGATAACTCACAATGTGATCGCAATCTCACTCGGATACGTTTTCTACGGCATCAACTAAGCAATCAATAGCTTGTACAGCAAAAACGGCAGCGAATATTCGCTGCCGTTTTTTTTGCCCTGCCCTAACAACCAAAACAATCTTACATATTTTGTCCTGCATTATCATAGATATGATCTTCTTTTTTGACTTCGCAAGCCCCACACCTTCCCAGAGAAAACTTCAAGGGGTGAGAGATCCAGAAATAAAATTACCTTATATTATAGAACAGAATAAGAAAAAGGAATAGATAGAACGGCAAATGGGATGGTACGCTGCAACCTCAGAACAGCAAAACGGGACGAAACTTTGCAGTACCGATGTTGTTCAGATAACCCTTTGAATAAAGGAATGTTCTGAACATACACACTCTTGAGAATTCTCTCTGCCCACCCTTTATTCCGTGAAAAAGACCAGATGAACATTATCCGTTCGGGAAATGCCGGACAGAAGCGATCGCAGCTGTTCGCACTCGTCAGCCGGCACCAGGTCTCTGAAGTTGAACACCGCTTTTCTTCTGTATACGATCCTGTTACCCTCCTGAACCAATTCAAAAGAGTACTCGCCCCAGTCTCCGGACATCTCCACCTTTTCCGGCGTATTGACCAGTTTCCATTTTTCGGGGATCTCAAGCGTTCCTTTTGATTCGTAGATACCCACACCGAACCAGGACCGGAGCATGTCAACGTCCCGCTCTCTCTTCTCCTCGCTGGGATAATCGCCGGAACTGATCTGATCGATCAGATCCAGTTCGAAGATGGCTGTGTTGTTGCCGCTCATCTTGACCGCATTCCTGGCTGTAAAATAGTAATCCGTGTATACCTCGTTACCCAGGTCGTCTAAACCCTCGATTTTCATGCTGTCCACCACGGCCTCGGAATAATCCCTTGCCACAACCTTCTGCAGATTCTTTTTCCTTTCCCCGGCGGACAGCGGACGGTTACTTGCCCTGTAAGAACCCGCGTGCACTCCGGTTCTGGTGGACTCTATACGGCGGTGCAGAGTTCCGTCCGGATCGAGCTTTGATATCACCGCCCGCTTTATGATTCTGCCCTCCGGCGAATCGACCGGAAGATGCATCAGAGAATCCTCCCCTTCTCTTATAATCAGAGCAAGAGAGCCCTGATCCATGCGGGGAAGATTGCCAAGCGCGAGGTACTTGTCGGTGAAATCCACAAACTCCCGCTTGCCGTCAATTGTGTAGGAGAGAATGCAGTGGTTGAAGTTCGGCCCGATATAGGAGGGGTATTTACTGTTCTGATCCCAGGTGTTGACCAGCACCATATCGCTCTGTATTCCGGCAATATCAAGCATGCTCTTGCCAAGCGAGGACATGTCCTTGCAGTCCCCGATTTTGGTGCTGAGGACTTCTTTGGCTGCCTGGGGGATCCAGCCGGACTGCCTGAAAGGAACATAGCTGTACATCACGGTTCCGGTTATGTACTTGTGAATCCTGCGGACCTTTTCCCGCGGATCGGAAACACCCCCGGTCAGTGAATCCACTATCGAGCGCAGCTCGTAGGTCTGCTCCAGCTTGTTTTCCGTGATACTGAGATACCAGTCAACAATGGAAGACCAGGAAGGGAAAGTGGAATAGTAGACTTTGTCCACATCAGCCGATTCCACAGGTGAATACAATTCACGCTCCGGGTTCTTGTACGGACCGCGGGTAAACCTGGTAACCATAAAATCCTGAAGTTTTTCTTTTTCGACCTTTATGGAACTTCCCTGAAGAGTGTAGGGGATAGTGTCCCCGGACGGAGTGACAAGGCG
This sequence comes from Chitinispirillaceae bacterium, assembly GCA_046538945.1. Classification (GTDB taxonomy): domain Bacteria; phylum Fibrobacterota; class Chitinivibrionia; order Chitinivibrionales; family Chitinispirillaceae; genus JAEZKC01. The sequence continues at coordinate 2,961 of JBKHHW010000193.1, forward strand.
CAGCTGGGTATCATACACCGGGAAGGGGAGGCTGAATTCGTGATCGCCCCACACCTGTTTTGCCATATTCTGCTGGTAGTAGTTTTCAAGTGTCCACTCGAGAACGATATTGTCGCCCGGGGCGAGTGTCTTGAAAACCACCAGATTCTGGGAAATATCCGCCGGTGTTTCTTTCCCGTCGGCACTTTTCGAAAAAGCCCTGCTGATGTTGAGAGCCTGATAGTGCCCGTTGTAGGCAATCCGATACTCCTTCCAGATGTCAATTGCATTCTGGGTAGGCAGATGGACCATCAGAAAATAGCGCTCCCGTGAACAGCGGCTGGGGTAAAGGAAAACATCTTTCATATACGACAGAATCGACCCGTTATCGTTATCCAGTTCTTCCCACTCCTGTGCCCTTTGTGAGATTTTGCCCGGATCCGGGGCAGGGACCATCTGCTGAAGCTCCTGCTTGCCCTCGAGCAGCAGAAGCTGACTCCAGGCATCGAAACTGTTGTAAGCATAACGGATGGACTGTTTAAGTGCCTTTTTGGCTTTTTCCTTCTCTCCCAAAGCACTGTATACGGAGCCTTTGAGAGTGAGAATCGCGGCGGATGAAGGCATCAGCTTCAATGCTTCAGATATGAACTTATCAGCATCGTCAAAATCCCTGTTCTGAAGGGAAAGCTTTGCAAGGTAGTAGTAAATTCCAGTCTCACCAGGTGAATACTTTAGCCCCTTCAGAAGCGTTTTCACCGCTTTTTTCTTCTGACCCTTTCTCAGATACATCCCGGCCAGTTCCGAAAACATCTCTATGGATGTATGCTCATGCTTGATATACCGCTTCAGCAGCGATTGAGCTTTTCTCACATTCCCCTGATTGGAATAAAACGTGGCGAGCATGTCGACAATCACGTCTGACTCCAGATAATTATCTTCGAAATGATCCAGCAGCCTCATCAGTTCCGATTTGTTTTCCGTTTCCGCATAATGACCGAAAAGCAGAAGCAGCGCTGAGAGTGTGCCCTGGAACTGTTCGGGAGATGAATTAATGAACTCCTTTATATCCGAAAACCCAGCCGTGGTGGAGATAACCTGAAGTTCATTCAGCCAAGCCTCGAAATTGTAGTTGCATAATCTGTACGCCGACCTGATCGAGGTCTGTGCGTCGGTGATTCTTCTGCTCCTCACCAGCGATTCGCTCAGGTGGCTGTGCCAGACAGAACTTTCAGGGTACTTTTCTATATATTCACGCGCGAGTTTCTGCCCCTTGTCGGTCATTTCAGAGATATTGTAGAATTTCGCCAGAAGCAGTGCAGCTTCCATATCATCATCGTTTTTTTCCAGACGGGAGAGGAGGTGCTTTTCTATCCTCTCCACAACCGGCGAGTTGGTGAGATCCGCATAGGAAGTCGTATCCTGCCTGAACTTTCCGGGCTCGCTCGAATACGAAACAGACTCCAGCCCCCGTCCGGTCTCGTCAAAGAAACGTATGTTGAAATTTGAATGCTTCTCCTCATGGCAAAGTTTCACCAGAAGCTTGTTGTCTCCCTTGAAAAGCCTGACCTTCTGCATGAACATGTCGATCCCGGTATTTCTGAAAACAGAATCCGCAAGCACAACATTGTCATTGAGGAATACCTTGAATGCGCCCGATGCTCCGAACCCGAGATTGACCACCTGTTCTTCTTCGCTTTTAACATTAGAGAAATAGTACAGCACGGAGTTGGTGGCAGGGTAATTGTTTTCCGTGAAAACCCACCCTCTGAGCGCTTTGTTGTGAAAAGAGAACCAGGACGCCTCGGTTCCATCCTTCCCGGAGTACTTCTTTGTCAGATCGAGCTCGGTTTCGGGAGGATACGCCTTTTTGTATCCGGACCCGGATATGTTTTCAAAAGGGCCGATCATGCGGAAATCGCGCACTATGCCCAGCGGTTCCATAAGCTTTCTGGCCTTGGACAGCTTGCCGTCATTGAGATACCTGGTTGCCAGATCTTCTGTGAATCCGGCATTGTAGATCGTCTCCTGTTCGCTGAGTTTCCTGTATACTTTATAACCCTTCTTGACATTATGACCCGGATGAGTTCTTGCGAAAGGGATCAGATACTGAGAAGCAGCTCCCAGATAGATCTCCTGTCCATCCTCCATGTAACCCTCAAACAGCAGTTTCATGCAGGAGTCACTCTGACCGAGGAATTCACACGAAAAGGCAAGACCTCTGTATGCCTCCCCCGCGACCCTGGAATCGTCAGCATCCAGGTTTCCGATAAAAATCTTCTTTGCCTCAAACGGCTTGTTGTTAACCAGAGCCATCCAGCCATCCTGGTTTGAGGCCGCATTCAATGCAGTGCTGCAAACACCAACCAACAAGAAAAACGCAGCAAAGACAATCTTCTGATTTCTACACGACTTCATACTTTATCCCTTTTCAGTGCCTGTCGATTCCGAACTTTCAAGTGTTAGATTTAGAGTCAGGCCAGAACAAGCAAACATCGGATCACTGACATCTGATTTGCAGAACAGCATACCAGGCCCTCTTTACCGCCACCTTCAGCTCACCTTGCCCAAACTACACAACCGATGCGAACCTGAACGACGATTTCAGGAACGTTTTTGCCCGCTTCAGCTCTGAACCCGCGGAAAGCAAAGACTCTCCAGCAATATTCTCTTAAGATAATTGCAAACTGGCGCAGACCGCAAGGCGCTGGCATAAAAGGAGAGTTTTATGATTGGATAGAAAATTGTTTTGGTGGGATTTCGAACTTGGCACTAGCGGTAATGAGTTGAAAGAGCAAGGCCCAGCAGCCTGCATTGAGCAGAAATGCTGAGCTTTTCGTCCAAAGG
>JBKHHW010000194.1:0-5770 GCA_046538945.1 Chitinispirillaceae bacterium
TATCTTCCAAACCGTTAAAAAAAAGTCAGGACTATCTTCCAAACCGTTAAAAAAAAGTCAGGACTATCTTCCAAACCGTTAAAAAAAGTCAGGACTATCTTCCAAACCGTTAAAAAAATCAAGACTTTAACCCTTGAGATCAACGATAAACTCTTCCCTACTTTCGTTACGAAGATCAAGGACGCCCTTGCATGGCTGAGGAGTTCGGAAGATCGATGAGACAAAGGGAAAACACCAGAAGATTTATATTTAATGCAAATCGCCAACCGGGGCTCTATATCTCACAATACTTTCTTTACCCTGCCTACAGTTCCGTCCTGAAGCATCACTTTGATTCCATGGGGATGCTCGGGTGACTTGGTGAGAATCTTTTTCACGACACCTTCGGTGAGATTACCTGTTCGCTGGTCCTGTTTCTGTACGATCAGAACATTAGCACCGATTGCGATATCTGATCTCTTTTTTCCGTCCATGGTGGTTTTTTCCTTTCACAACATATCGCAAGTGAATAAATATCTATGTAATCAACTGATGGTAATTTTCCAAAATAAATAGTGGGGTATGGGATTCTTATCATATTTATACTGTAAATGGAGGAAAATACCGGGAACGAATGCTTTTATAAACGAAAAAGGCGTTCTCGATCTTAACAGTTTTATGTCTAAAGGTAAATACTTTCTCATACCGGAGTAAAGTGACAGGATTTGCAATCGTACTAAAACGACCATCGAATCCTCACTCCTGCCAGATTCGGAGTGGAACCGTACACATCGCCCTCCTCCCCGTAGAAAAGCTGGGCAATGAGTAATGCTTCAACGTTGTTTGACAAGGACCAGGCCAGGGACGGGCTCAGGTAGAAGGAATAGTCCCCGGGATTGACTATTGCTGAAATCGACCCTCTGGTCAGAGGCGTGAAAGGATAAGCCAGGGAACCGTATGCCAGATACCTGGCGGGCGTAAGATCCTTTGCTGAATAATCCTGCTGCAGAAGCAGAAGCGGTTCAAGCGGACCGTCTCCACCGAACCCGTTGTAAAGGGCTTCACCGTGGATATAGAACCCGTTTTCAAATGTGTAGTCACCTGATACTGCGGCGACCGCAACAGCTGAATCCGGTTGGCTGAAAGAACCGTCCGATTCAAGCATCGGAATGTAAGTGGACACTTCACCCCTGAATCCACCACCTCTGATACTGCCAGCCCAGGAAAACCCCGCAGCGGCATCCCGACCGAAAAGACCACCCTGAAACTGCAGATCGTATGTAAGATAATTGAGTCTGTACATAGCTGCATAGGTACGGCGGTCAAGACTTCTACCCGCCTTCAAAGCCACTTCGAATACAGACAAAGCTCCTGGATAATATATGAAACGCATAGCATCGGTTCCGGGGCGTTCCTCGTAATCGAAATCCAGGTATTCAAACGCATTGAACCAGTCATTGGGATTCCACACGAGATTCGTACCCCAGTTTATACGCTGTCTACCCGCCGCAATGATAAAATCACCTCTTGAATAGCTAATCCAGGCTCTGTCTACGTTTCCGTGAAGCAAAGACGGCCACGCATCCGTTAGATCGACATACCCCCGGTCCTCGCCTATCTGATCAATCAAAGGACTTCCCGACACAAGCACATCAGCCTGACTTCCCGTAAGCAGCTGAAGCCGACCGGCCACTTCAAGAGCAAGAGAAGGCATGGGATACCAGTTATAGTTCATGCGGGCGTGAATGAGATTGCTGTAGTCAAGACCCGCCTCATCCCATTGAAATGTCAATAAGGGCAGTTCAGAAACATAACCGCCGATCCGGTCGGAACCGGGAAAGCCGAACAGTGCAGAAGACGCATTGAATGAAAATAAGACAACTATTAAAACAGCACATCTTTTCATCTGCACACTCCCCTTTCCGGATTCAAAGCTAGCCCTGTTCCACCTGACGGTCCGTCTCTATTTCGCCATCCCGAAGAGTTATGATTCTTCTGGCTCTGCGTATCACCCTCTCATCATGAGTGGAAAAAAGAAAAACAGTTCCCATAGTGCGGTTGAGATTTGCCATCATATCAAGCAGGTTTTCCGCGGATCGGGAATCGAGATTAGCCGTCGGTTCATCCGCCAGAACGAATTTGGGACCGGAAGCAAGCGCCCTCGCCACCGCCACTCTCTGCTGCTCCCCCCCGGAAAGCTGTACGGGGCGATGATCGGCCCTGTTAAGAAGCCCAACAGCTTTGAGCAGTTCCTGTGACCTTTCATGCCGCTGCTTTACGTTCCTCTTCTGAAGCAACATTATGAACTCCACGTTTTCCCGGGCGGTAAGAACGGGAATGAGGTTGTATGCCTGGAAAACGAAACCGATATTGTGCAGTCTGTAATCAATCAGGTCACCGGAAGTAAGAGTCGACAAATCGGTTCCACCTATCACCACCCTGCCAACAGAAGGCTGATCGAGTCCCCCCAAAAGATGAAGCAGAGTGCTTTTGCCCGAACCGGAGGGTCCGACAATGGCAGTGAACTCCCCCTCCTGCACCTCGAAACTCACCTTGTTAAGTGCTCTCACCGGCACTTCCGATTCGTGATATTCCTTCCCCAGGTCTACAGTCTGGATAACACTCATTTCTCTACTCCCGTCTTTCACGTCCTGAGTGCCTCGGCCGGTTTGAGTTTCAAAGCCCGCCTGGCAGGATAGATAGCCGACAAAACGGCTATAACCACTACCATCACACCCAGTATGGGATACATGGTCCAGGGCAGCAAGGGATAGAGCACATCAGTAAGCCCGAACTCGCTCAGACCTTCGGATATTATTGATAAATCGATTCCGGTGACAGACAGAATCCGCACCGCAATCGACGTAAGTACCATCCCCGCAACGGCACCGGTAAGAGATAGTGCAAGAGTCTCAAGCACTATCAGAAGGAAGAGTGTCTTACGCTTCATCCCCACCGCCATGAGCATCCCCAGCTCCCGCCTGCGTTCAAGCACCACCATCAGCATAGTATTTACAATCCCGAAAGCCAGCGCCAGCAGGATCACCACCATAAAAATGTAAAGGGAAACATCCAAAGTCTCGGAAATGAAACTCAGCTCCGGGGCAAGCTGGTTCCATGTCTGCACTCTCATTTGAGAAGCCACGGAAGCCACAGTCGACAAGCTGGTATCAAGCGCCTCAAGACTGGTGAACAAGACCGACACCTGCTGGTATTGAAGCTCCGTTTCAAGGAGCTCGGCCAAAGCCTGTGCCTGCACAAAAACAGTGTTGAGGTCGAATTCAGTTGAAGGTGTGCGGAAGATCCCCGCGACCCGGAATGCTCCGCCGGTGATAGTCCCTTCCGCATTCTGAAATGTAAAAACAACTCTGGAACCTGCTTTCAGATCAAGTCTCTCCGCCAGCTCCTGACCGATAACCGCCTCAGACTCCCCCTCCTCCCGGGTAAAAAAGGTTCCCTCCACTATGGACTGATCCACTATGGTAAGCTCTCTTTCCCTCTGAGGTATAACTCCCATGAGCTCTACCCCCAATGCGGTCTGCGGGGAAGAAGCCATCGCATTCACCAGCACCCGAGGTGCAGCGGCTGCGACCTGAGGCATGGAGTCAAGCCGCCCAACCAGACTTGCGGCATCGGGTATGTAGTACTGAATATCAGGATCCTCTCTGAAGCGGGGATGAGTGATCTGCAGATGTGAAACGCGGGTGCGAATAACAGTCTCCACCATCTGCTCCCCCATACCAAAACTAAGCGCAGAAGCGGTGAATCCGCCTAAAAGCCCCAGCGCTATGGCGGTCATGATGATAAGACTGCGCAGTTTGTTTCTCCAGAGATTCTTCCAGGCCAACTCAAAAAGCATTGCCGCTATTCCTTTATGATTTCAGGCCCGGAGTTCATCAGACACCCTGAGCCGAGTTATAGACCACAGCGGATATATACAAACGATTATGGATACAAAGAACACCACCAGCCCCTGATTTATAAAAAGAGAAGGCTCCGCCAGAAACGGGATAAGCGGATCATACCCGTAAGTACGAATCGCCTCAGCAGCTTCTCCCGTAAGGCGTATCGGGTTGGCTCTCATATAAAGCAGAATAGGTACCGAGACCACCACTCCAGCAATCGTCCCCAGCAGTCCTATGGTGACCGTTTCAAACAGAACCGTCAGGCTCAGTTTCCAGGGTTTCATTCCGATAGAGATCATCATGGCGAATTCCCGCTTTCTCTCTGCTGTCATCATCATCACCGTACCGAAGATTCCAAACGCAATCACCAGATAGAGAATTCCAAGCATGATCAGCCCGCCGGCATTGTCGAATTCGATCGACTGCACCAGCTCCGGAAGCATCTCCCGCCAGGTAAGCACATCGTAGCCGTCGCTGTAGATTTGCTGAAGTTCTTCGGTCACACGGCCGAGCATATTCGGATCTTCCAGCATTATTGCCAGGGATGTCCCCCGCTCCGGCATGGAAAAGAAGTACTGTGCCTCCTCAAGCGTAAGATACACCATGCTGTTATCAAGATCAGGAAGAGGCAAATCGACTACACCTGTAATTACGTTCGCCCCGGCAGCGCTCGCTCCGTAATACCCCTGACTCAGAAGTACAAGTGTATCGCCCAGCCCGACATTCAGGTACTCTGCCAACCCCCGGGCTATGAGCGCGCCCTGTGAACCGGGCTGAAAATATTCACCGCTCACGACCCGTTCGGCAAGATCATTCATCCTGTCTTCAATCTCCGGAGCGATACCGCTCACCATCACCCCCCGGGTCTTCTCACCTGAGGAAGCCAGTGCGAATGATTCCAGACGGGGAACCACAGCCGTGACCCCTGGAATCCGGGAAATCTGTTGGCGTTTGTTCGGATCGAAATCCATACTGTTTTCAAGGCTTCTGGATTCCCAGAACTCTTCACCCTGCACCTGTATGAAGCCGGTGTAGATCCGCAGAGTGTTTGTAATCATATGTTCATAGGTACCAAGCTGCATGGAACGCACGAACAGCACAAGAATGATGGCAAAGAACACCGACCCCATAGTGATGAGCGTTCGATGCCGGTTACGCCACAAGTTGCGCCATGCAAGTACCAGATATACAGACATGAATCATTGTATCCGTTTCATATTCTGCTGTGAGAAGAAACTTCTGTCAAGATCCATGTTGAATTCTATGGATTCGTAAATCATCACCGTTTTCTGTCCCTGCTCCTCCTGAGGAATCATCTCTATTCTGGTAGGGATGGTCCTTCCCCCCAAATCCTTCACATCCCCGAGAAGCATTACATTAACAAGCTCTCCGTTTTCGCCGTAGAACTCAGCCCTTCTCTGGATAAAATTCTCCTTTGTGATATAGGTAATCACCTTTTCCCACACCACCGGAGCCCTTGGCTTGGGCACCATTTGAATTTTCCATGCAGGCTGGCCCTCTATTGTTGTATCAGAAAGAAATGAGTGATCATAATCAGTGACAACGGAAGCCTCCCGGACCAGATCATCATTGGTGAAATCAGACCCCATCCACGACTGCATCATCATGGAGGGAGGGATTTTTATGACCCGCTGGATTCTGGGCACCCACTGCCAGACCTCCTCCCCCCTTTTAAGAAAGGCAGTTCCCCGGTCCCGGGCCGGGGCAAGGATGTAGATCATGGCGTACTCATCACCCATGCTGTAGGATCGGATGGAAAGTTCCCTGGTCCAGTTGGGGCGGACAATCCTCATGGTGAGTTCAGTGCGGTTGGTCTCGCCTCTGAAAAGGCTGTCGGCCCTGGCGACTACTTCCTGAGCGGTCTG
>JBKHHW010000005.1:0-49900 GCA_046538945.1 Chitinispirillaceae bacterium
GAAGGCTCAACTACTTAAAGATACAATTCGGAAAGGTGGAATTCCCACTCCCGCAAACGGATTCGGAGATGAAGAAATGGTTTGTCTTTCGGTTGAGAATGGTGATGCAGGTGTTTTCATGTATGAGAGGCTAGAGTGGTGGGGTGATCAAGGGTGCTTAGGTTACCCCTGATGAATCGAAGAGGGGCACTATATGCCTGACAGTGTCAATCCAGCTCTCTTGCAAAAAAAAAGCCCGTACCGGACATTTCTGCCCGATACGGACCCGTGCACCTTCACCCTTAAGAAGGAGGTAGCGACCTCCCGGCCGCTACTTATACTACGTGTGCGGGCAGATTGATATTGCCCCGAAGAGAAAAACTTTTATTTAAATCACTGATTTAGCTCAGGATATGAAAAAAGCCGGTCAAAGACCGGCTTTTTTAGGGTGGTGAAGAAGTTTTATTCACCAATTATGGCAAATGCACCTGATTCTTCAACCAGATAAAGAACTTCATCCACATAGTTCACATAGTAGGTCCCATCCAGCCTGGCTACACCCGTCTCGGTGAAGGTGATTGTGGGCTGAGGCTGGTCCAGGGTATGTGAAACCTTGCCCTTCAAATCCATATCAGGATTACCGAAACGGATATCATAGAAACCTCCCTGCCCGAAGCTGAAGCTTAACTTTCTGCCGTTTATCTCTGGACCTATTCCGGAGCCGTTCTCGGTACTGAGGTCGACATTTGCAGCAAGAGAGTTGAAGCCCTCATCCCTGGGCACTCCGTACTTCAACATCAGATCATCTCCGGAGCTTCCCGGAATCACCACCACTTTTCTTTCAACGGAACTGGTTATGCCTTCCGTGTTTGTTGCACTGTAAGTGATAGTATAATCGCCAGGCGTTGTCGGATCAACATCGCTCTCCACATCAATGGGGAAATCGCATGTAGCCCCCTCATCGTCATACTCGATTCTGACCGAGATGGTATCCGGGTTATTACCGTTGATTGTGATTGCAGGTCCAGCCAGAACATGTACTATTCTTTGCGCAGAATCGACATTTCCGCACATGTCCATTGCACGGTATTTGATGATATAATCACCTGCAGTATTCACATCCGGTTCATTTTCTACGATAACGTCCACCGGACCATCCAGATCGTCTTCTGCATAATACCCGGGGTCTTCCCAGTCGGTTCCGATTGGATGATTGATTTCCAGATCACCATCCAGGGTGATTACCGGCGGATCGGGATCAATCTGGCACTCATCACTGAGAACGGTGACAGTACGGAATGCAGTTTGTGTACCGGCTTCATTCACCGCTTCATAGGTCACTCTGTACTTTCCTGATTCATCAATAGGTACACCAGGTTCAAACCCACTTGGGTATTTTATTGTGATTTCTTCGGTAGGGATAGGACCATCACTGTCTTCAGCTGTCGCACCATATTCGACATAGATACCGCCCATGTCAAATGAGGTATCGGCTCTGCCGTTAAGCTCAATAGTAGGCATGGTGACGCTGGGACCCTCGGAAACGACTTCCACGGTTCTCTCAACGCTTGCAGTATAACCGGCATCATCTTCTACCGTGTAAGTGATTACATATGTGCCCGGTGTACTTGTGTCCACACTGCCGCTGACTTCGATCCGTGATGTCAGATCGTCTTTGGATGGATCGTCTGTGGCCCACGCACCTTCATCAATAAACTTCTGTCCTACGGTGATTTCAATGTACGGTTTCCCTTTAAGGTAGATATTGGGAGGAATCGTGTCTTTGATTGCTTCCTTTACCACCACTACTTCCAGCGAATCCACGGTTTCATTTCCCCAGGAATCCCGGGCGGTGAATATAATCCAGTAGTTACCCTCCACCAGTGTGTTGACATTACTTATATCTGCATGCACACTGACGTCCGATTCATCTTTTACAGAAACCTTGCTTTTCAGTTCCTCAAGCCTCTTGGAATCTCCCACAGTCAGTTGAACGGGGCTGCCTATAGTAATGGTAAGCTCGGGAGGTTCCTTGTCCCTTAACTGATCATTGTAAAGGGGATGTTCCGGGTTATAAATGTTGGCAATGGTATCACCTGCAGCTGCTTCATCTCCGACGTAGTTGCTGCTCTCCGGATCCAGTATATTATCGAATTCGACGTTAGTACAGCTTAAACTGATCGCAGCTAAAACAGCCAGCATGTTTAGAATAATAAATAATCTTTTCATTCCCGCTTCCTTTCCTTAAAAGAAGAATGTGGCTGAAAGACTTACCGCGGCGGCTCCGGCCAGTCCATAAAGTCCGTTTCTCAATTTCTGTTTGCTCTTGATATCTTCTTTACTGCTGAGCGTCAGTTCCTGATTTCTTGCTTCCTTATAGGTTATGTAAAGTTTTTTGACTTCTTCATCCATAAGGTAACCGCCCACAGCTCCGCCTATGGCAAGAATCGCTGTGGACCAGCGCAGTGTTAGTATGACCGGGGATGTCTTGGGACCCCAGTCTGTATCTATTGGAGTTCTTATGGTCACACCGCATTCTTCCAGTATGGTTCTGGCTTCCGGAATTGTATCCATCCCTTTGAGAACTTTTTTCGCATCTCCACAGTTGTTTTCGTTGAAGTGGATTTTACCCAGGCTGAGTCTCACCTGGTTGTCTACGTAACGTCTGTCCAGAAATAGTGCATAAGCGTTCTTTGCCTCATCCATGTTGCCGTTATTTTCATATATCTCACCGGCCTGCTTGAGTTTATCTTTGTACTTGTCATTATCCAGGTGGAAAAGGCTGATATAGCATTTGGCTGCTTCACTTGTGCTGCCGGTGCGCTCGTGGATTTCAGCCATCAGCTTCCAGGCGTCTTCATTGTCCTGTCTCGTGCCGAGACCCTTTTTGAGATATTCAAGCGCCAAAGTTTCCTGACCGCTCAGTTCAGCATAAGCTTTACCCAGCTGAATATTTTCGCTCTGGTCGAGAGTCAGTCCTGCGTCTTCGGCTTTGCGTATGTAATCATTGGATTCTTCGATTTTTCCCATCTGGATGCTGAGGAGGGCAAGTCTGAAGTAGATGTTACCGTCAGCTTCACCGCTCTGAAGTATCGAATTGTACTCTTGACTGGCCTGGTCCAGTTTGCCTTGTTTCTGATAGATCATTGCCCGCTGGCGGGCAACCGGAGTAGCAAGGCTTGAGGATTTGGACGCAATCTGAGTCGCGTTCAGTGCTTCGGAATACCTTTCCGCATTTCGGTAATAGGACGCCATGCTTAGATGAAGAGCAGGATAGTCCCCCGACTTTGCAATCACCGCATCCATGTGATCTATTGCTTTATCGTACTTTCCGGCACGGGCGGCTATGGCTGCCGCACTGTAGCGATAGCCGATATGCTTTGAATTCTTTTTTACCATTTTTTCGATTGAGGACAGCGTTGCTGATGCACTCTTCTCATTGAAGATTCCTTCCTCCGCCAGGGTGTTACCGAATCTTTTCATGTTTTTTACATTTTTCCCGAACATGTTCTGGCTGAAGGCGGTAGTCGAGCTTGCCGCGGGATCCATTGCCTGGGCAACCGGTGCGAGGCAGCTGTTAAGTCCCTTTTCAAAATCGGATATCTTAAAAGTCTGGTTTACTTTGATGACGGAACCGTTCTGTACAAGCGACAGCAGTTCTACAGCATACCTGACATTTTTCTTTCCCTGCGGTTCGTATTCCTGGTAGAGAAGATGAGTGGCCCCAAGCTTTTTTGCAGCATCCACGTACGCCTGAAGGCTGATTCTCTTGCTGTAGTCCCGGTAGTTGGGAAGCACATCGTCGATCTGTCCGGGGGTGAAGGCATAGGTTCTGGGAAACGAACCTACTTTGTAGTGAAAAAACATTTCCCCGATTGCTGATATCCATTTGGTTTCAGTTTCCTGATTGTAGGGAGCGTAAATGGGACGGCTGATCAGGATCTTATATGTTCCAGTGTGGGGAGGGAGTTTACTCTCGACATTTTCCTCTTCTGAGGGCTCATCAGAGTCCATTTGATAAGGAGCACTCTCTTCGGAATCCATCTGGTAGGGAGCATCTTCCGAAGATGCAGCATCTGTTTCCTCCGTGCTTTCTGTTTCGGCGAATTCAGCTTCCAAAGCTTCCAGATCATCCAGATCGGTTTGACCGAAAGACAGAGTTATAAAGCCAAGAATGCAGACAAGGACTGAAAGTCCTTTTCTAATCCTGAAGTTTTTCATCAAATTACCCCCCCGTTAGAACTATTAAAGCGTTTTAACTGTAACTGATGTTACTACACTCAAACGAATGCTTGTATTATTACTGGGATTAGTGGAGAAACCCCGGTTCAGCGTTCAATTTGAGAAACACCGTTCAAAGTAAAATAATATTAAAACAATCAGTTCTCCAATGATAGGAAAAAGCGTTATTGGCGGTTCTATCTGGATAATCATATACTATTTTATACGGTGACAACGAGTCAATCAACAGAAATCTGCAGGGGGCGACGTATTATGGACAGCATATGGGAACTGATCGGCCTGGCGGCAGGGGTTTTGACAACCGTTTCATTTCTCCCTCAGGTCATCAAAACCTACAAAAGCCGTTCGGCCAAAGATCTTTCCCTGGTTATGTTCTCGTTGTTCACCTTGGGTGTGCTGATGTGGCTTGTCTACGGGATCGGGATCAGCAAAACACCCATAATAGTGGCAAACTCAGTTACTCTTGTTCTCGCTTTCACCCTTCTGGGCTTCAAGCTTAAATACAAGTGATTACTTGAACCGGTTTGCCATGAACTGCTGCATCGCTTCCTCGTCCAGAACGTATGAACCGGCTACATGTGGAGAGTTTTGAATTCCTTTGGGAGGTTCGGAACCATCGTCTATCATTCCGTTGACCAGTATCAGAATTTCCACCTCTCTGCCCATCAGCAGCTCCAGTTCCGGAAATTCCAAAGTAAGCTTATTGGAATCTACAGTCCTGGTTATGCGAAGCGCCGTGTGCATAATCTGGTCTTTTTCTTTGTGATGGTTTGTCTCTGAATGCATTTCAGGCTCCTTTTTTTCATTTTCCGAAGGGCTTACATCTGATTTGCTCTTATGAGTATCCTCTGGATCGTTTCGTTTCACCATGATTTATTTTCCTTTTTTGAAGTGTTTATTAGAAAAAGAGACTGACAGACCCGCAGAAAGGGTTTGCCTGAAATGCGGGTCCGGGTTTTTCTCACGATCGTACAACAGCTGCAGAGCATGATTGACGACGATATGCTTGGTAACATTGATGCTTAAAGTTTGATCGTAGGAAATGTCCGGATAGAGCCAGTCATTGTTGTTTTGTGTACCGGGCCGAAGAAGTGCTTTATACAGGGTCAGTTTGCCCGCCAGGGTGAGCCAGTCATCGCGTTTCATCTTAAATTTGGATACCATCTCTGTTCCCGCGTCCGTGATCAGAGATGTGGATGTTCCAGTAGCTGTTTTTATACCCTCAATCTCTTCGTAGATAAGAGCATTGCGGTCGATATTGCTTCGCATTGCGCCTCCAAGCCTTATATTCCAATTCATATCAGGGCGTTTGATCAGCTCTTTTGCAAGACCGAACGTTTTGGTCGCGGTGATGGGGTTGCCGTATCTGATGTTGTTGGAATCCCTGATATCATAAAACTGACCTATCACTCTGAGAGAAAAGAACGGGTCACCAAGGCCGTTGAGTTTCAGGTGCAGAACAGACTGGAGGTCGACAACATCGGTGGATTTCTGCGGTGCGGACCATCTTTTGGTCTCCCTGTCCTGCACCTTAGTCTGACCGAAGGCCAGTTTGAGTGTGCTTTCATTATGGAGCCGGTCTGTGAGCTGTTTGGATGCCAGGGACTTGGTCTGGGCCACCCATAGCAGCGATCCCGATTCTTTCCCTTTCCAGCCCTCGGAATAGGAGTTCAGGGTGAAGGTGAGATCGGCGCTGGACGACAGTTTCCAGGGAGATTTGTCTCCTGATGCAAAAATTGAAAAAACCATAATGAAAAAAAAGAATACAGCTGCCATTCACTACTGCCGGGTGAAATCATTTTTATACCAGAACGCACCTAAGACTATGAGCTCGGTCTTAAGTTCGTATCGTAAGTGCGATCTATTGATGCAGATCCGCATAAAGGGGCATAGAGGGGTGTTAAATAGATGAACCGACACATAAAAGCGGATCGTGCATTCTTTTTCAGGTGACTTTTGATGTATTTTGAAGTAGTACGGGCTGATTTGTAACAGTTTAATAACTGAAACCGTTTAACCTTTTCCAGCCAGGGGTTTAACTTTGTCTGAATTAGCTGAATACGCACAACGTCTTCATCAAGAAGAATCACAGTTTCACAATCGTGTTCTGAAGCCGCTGTCCTGTGTCGGTGCCGCCAAGGAGCTCAAGGGTATAAGAGCCGTTGTCTGTGATGTCTACGGGACATTACTGAATTACTGGAGGCCCGGTTTTGAGAGCAGAGAATCCAGGGATCGAGTCCTTGTGGAATCATTCGGAGAACTCGCCCGTCGTTTCGGGATGAACCAAACTCTGGAAAAAATGAATCCCAAAGAAGAGCCGAAAAGTACTTTAAGCGGATTCTATCATGGTCTGATCGCTTTGAGTCACGACAAGGCGGTCAGGAAAGGGGTTCAGTTTCCTGAGGTGAAAATCGAAGAGGTCTGGGCTTTGATAATCATGATGCTGAAGAGAAACGGGTACGATCCGGAGAGATTTTCTCCCGGATGCGTTTCGGACTTTCCCCGGTATCTTGCGTTCACGTACAACTTCCTTTGTCTGGGACGTCAATTCTATCCCGGTGTCATTGATGCTCTGGAGCGGTTGAAAAGGAAGAACATAGCTGTAGGCATTCTGTCCAACGCCCAGTTCTATACTCCAATGGACCTGACTCTTCTTGTGAGGGACCAGTCCGAAGGACGGTATGATGATTTCAATGAACTGTTCAATGTCGATCTGACTTTCTTTTCTTACGAATACGGCTACTCCAAACCGAACCAGCTTCTTTTCAGAAAGCTTTTCGATGCGCTCTATCAGTTCCAAATTCTTCCTTCTCAGACTGTTCTGGTGGGAAATGATCTTTCAATAGATATTCAGCCGGCTGCTGCGGCGGGGATGAAGACCGCATTTTTTTCAGGTGACGATTTTGTGGCGTTCGAGCATGACTTGCGGGGCAAGGTTGTACCTGATTTATGTTTTGAAAACTGGGGAGAACTGGTGGATAAAATATCTTTTCATGGCGAATCTGAAGAGTGAGGTTTTTTTTATGATCAATTTGCGATTTGCGGTGTTGATGCTCTTGTCAGTGGTATGTGTCGGATATGCTCTTGACTTTGAACTCGAACTGGATCCGTCAAATGAGAATGCGCTTCCTTCCGCTGTTATAAAGGCTGCGGATGATGCCTACAATCTGAACATGAGAGGGCTTGACGCTCTGGAGAAAAAGGATTACAAAACTGCATTGGAATGTTTTGACAACGCACTTGCGGTCTTTCCTCAATATAGTGACGCTCTCAATAACAGGGGCGTGGTGCTGTTCAGGCGAGGGGATGTGGTGGGCGCTCAGCGGACCTGGGAAACAGTTGTCAAAAGGGATTCGGACTGCGGGGTGGGGTACTACAATTTGGGGCTAGTGTTTCTTTACGACAATCAGCTTGAAAAAGCTCGCAAGATGTTTGAAAAGGCCCTTAGAGTAAACAAGAAATTCATCGAAGCTGTAGTCCGGCTGGGTATTGTGCATCTTCGGGGAGGAAATGAAGCCGCAGCCTTGGATCAGTTTGAAAGAGCGTACAAGATACAACCGACTCATCAGGATGCCTGGAATTTCTATTCCTATGGATTGCTTGTTAATGGAGATACGGTCAAGGCGGTGACTGTGTTGAGAAATGCAGGGAATAATTCAATATCGCTTACTCGACTGGGCAGAATAGAGGGGGCAAGGAAAAACTACAAAGAGGCTGGCGCATATCTGTCTGAAGCTGTAAAGCTGGGAGCGGAACCCTCCATTCTGGTCGAACTTGCATCTGTACAGATGGGCGGGGGTGATTGCAAGTCTGCGTTGAAGACGTTCTCCCAGTACTTCTCCCGTGTAGGACGGCCCAGCGCAGATGCCTGGCTTTTGGCCGGTTACGCCTCGAAGGAGTGCTCGGGGATTTCAGAGGCGCTGGGGTATTATGAAAAGGGATTGGAGCAGTATCCTCGTGATCCGCTTCTGCGCTACAACGCAGGCCAGATCTATTTCAAACAGAAGAAATTCGGGCAGGCTGAAAACATGTGGGATGGTTTGTCCGATTCTCTTCAGGAACCTTCCGTGTTCTATATGAGGGCGATTGCCGCGCGCACCCGTAACGATCTTTCTTCGGCGGAAAAATTCATCAGAAAAGCATTGTCGATGGATCAGAAGGCGGAGTATCATGATTTTCTGGGAGTGATCTATCATACTGAAGGCAAACAGAAAAAGGCCGAAGAACATTTCAAGAAAGCCCTGGATATGGATCCCGGCCTCATGAGTGCACAGCTGAATCTTGCTTTGAAAAGCAAATCTGCATCAGATCTTGACAAAGCCTCTTCGCGGATTTCAAAGCAGCTGGAAAACTGTACCGGTGACAGCTGCATCGATCTGGCACTCCAGCTTTCTGTGATTCATTATCATCAGAAACGTTACTCCGAAGCAGTTTCTGTGCTCTTATCTGTTGATGAAAAGAAAAAGGATGAACGTCTTTACAGGCACTTGGCTCTTTACTACAAAAAGCTCCTTGAATACGACAAGGCCATTTCCGCTCTGCAGGAATCCGCCTCAAGATTCGTCCTGGATGCCAAGACGGAGTACGAACTGGCCGAACTGTACCTTCTGGATGGCAAACCAGCCAGAGCGATCAAGCTTTTCAAGACACTGGTTCCTAAAATGGAAGAAAATCCTTGGAGACTCTACTATCAGATAGGTTATGCCTACATGGAGCAGAACGAACTGAAGACTGCCGAAGGGTACTTTGAAAAGAGTCTTGAAGCCAGAAAAGATAACCCTGCCGCCAGGGGATTGCTCGCTTTCGTTCTTAACCGTCTGGGTGATGCAGAACAGGCCAGGAAACACTGGGAGAAGAATATAAAAAACGATCCTGAAAATTCTGTGATATACACCAATCTGGCCTTGTCACATGAAAAGGAGGGACGTTACGATCTCGCCCTTGATTATTATAAAAAGGCCAAGGCGATCAACTCTTCGGATGCGACCATCGATATCAACGTGGGAAATGTTTATGTAGGGCTTGACAAAATGTCAGAGGCTATGAGCGCCTACACTCGTGCACTTAAGTCAGACAAGCGGGATCTTGCAGCCTACAACATTTTTCTGCTCGCCAGGAAGAAAAATAACAGATCGCAGGCAGAGAAGATGCACGGTATTCTCAAAAGCGAATTCCCGAATTCACTTCACGCGCGTAGAGTCGGTGCGGAGATGAATTTCTGGAAGGGGGATACGTCAAAAGCGCTTTCGGCGCTTGAAAAACTGAAGGGAAAAGATGCCTACGACTGGTATGCCCTGGGGCGGATCTACGCGGCCAGGGGATTTCGGGAGAAAGCTCAGAGAGCTCTTTCCAAACTGCCCCCCGATGCACTTTGGGAGAAGAAGAAAAAAGCAGTCCTGGCCTCACTCGCATTCAGCAGCGGGAAATTTGATGAGGCATTATCATTATATAAGCAGAGCGGAGATACAACGTTCACTTCCAGGTACAATACGGCTCTTACTGCCTATAATGCCGGAGAGTACGAAGAGGCGCTTTCTTTGTGCAAGAGTCTGGTCGGAGAAGCCGTGGCTAAGGACAGAGCTGATGTTTGCCGTTTGGCTGGTAATAGCGCCTTCGCTCTCAAGAAGTGGGATAGTGCCAAAGCCTGGTATCTGCAGCTTTCAAATGTGGAGGCTCGTGATGCAGTTGTACAGTACAATCTCGCTGTGGCCTTTTACAATCTGGGAAACGTTGAAGAATCCTATATTCGATACCAGAATGCGCGGAAGCTGGACAAATCCATTCGCAATAAAGATATTGAGCTTCGTTACGAACAGTCCCGAAAACCTTCCCCCAAAGCCGTCAAGGCAGTGGTGAAACTGGATTCGGTGGATGTCTGGTACAACGAAGCGGTTAATCTGCATAACGCCGGAAAGCCCGAGCAGGCTGAGGCGCTTTACAAGAAAGTGGTTGGACATGATGCTTCCCACCCTCAGGCCTGGAATAATCTTGGGGCGATCTACGGTGCTCGCGGCGATCTGGATGACGCAGTTTCTGCCTATCTGAATGCGCTGGAAAATAAACACGACGCGCCCGAGACGTATGCAAATCTGGTTAATATCTATATAGCGCTTGAAAAACCAGCTGAGGCTGCAAAGTGGGTGAATGAGGGATTGGGTAAGCACCCCGGCAGTGGGCTTCTAAAACAGATGAAGGGCAGAATAGGCAAATAGGGTAACTGGTGGCGCAAATAAAAAGGAAGCAGGGTTCTAGTCTCCGGGGGAGGGGAGAGAAGATCTGCTTCCTTGAGGTGAAGCGAGCTGTTACTTTTTACTTAAGGTGACCTGTTCGGTGTTCTATTGTAACACCTGGGCAGCTTTCTAATCACACTAATAAGATAAAGCTGTTTTTCGGATCAGTCTGTGATCCAGATCACAGACTGAGTTTTTTTTTAAAAATGGACCAGCTCTCGGTTGAGAACTGGTCCGGGTGCGTGAAGCGGAAGGTATTGGTAATAGATAAGGGTGAACATCCTTTCAGAGGTTCTGATTTTGGGATGTAACGGAAGCGCGTCTTTAGTTTAAAAATAAGGAAATGTTTTACCGGGGGATGTGACGGTGGTCACAAAGAGGTTTTTTTTTCCGGAGATGTCTTTATTAAAGCCACCTCCGGAAGGCAAAATCCGCTTCCGACTCCTCAGCTAAGGCCTCAATTCCTAATTTGAGATTCATTTTGGCAAATAATCCCCCAGTTCTCACTCTTCGGGTTCATAATTTCTGCGAAGCAAGACAAATCTCCTCCCAAATCCCTCTCTCCCCCCCCCATTCTCCACAATTTCCTCTCCCTCAATGCGTACTATTTCTCTCTTAAAAAGCAACTACTTACCTTCTAGGAGAACGTCTCTTGATGCACTATTCAGATCTCACCATCAAAAAGGAACATCTTCCCCATACGCTGCGCTACTCCCTGAACGGCAAGAGCGACAAAGTCCTCTATTTCCAAACCAGTGATCTGACCCTCCGGCGCACCTACGGAGAAAGTCACCTGGTGCTTACCCATAATTCTCTTCTGGTGGTCTGCGACAAGAAAATCATTACAGAACTCCCCCTTGATGCAATAAAGGAGATACGCATCGATGAGCTTATCGGGGGAGGGCGTCTCAGTGCCGTGCTTGAAAGCGATGTGAAGCACTTGATCTACTATTCCAATCATAAAGTGCCCCATTTCGCCACGGCAGCGCGGCACATAATGAACGTGATCAGAAATGAAACAAAGGAGCATCCGGAAGAGGACCCGCACGCTTACTGTTCCAGATGCGGTTCCCCGCTTCCTGAACGTGAAAGCAACTGCCCGCGCTGTGTTCCCAAATTGAAGATCCTCCGTCGTATTCTCTCCTTGACCGCTCCTTATAAGGGGAAGGTGATTGCTCTGATAGCGGTAACGACATTGGGTGTTCTTTTTCAGGTAATTCCTCCCTATATTACAAAGAAAATTGTCGACGAGGTGATTACGGGCGGACACACGGATCGCATTTTTCTCTACACCGGAGCTATGGTTTTCGCTGGGCTGTTTTATCTGCTGATGAGACTTGTGAATATCCAGCTCACCTCCTGGATCAGTGCCCGGATCGTGAGTGATCTGAGAAGTAAGCTGCATTCCGTACTTCAGCACCTGAAACTGAGCTTCTTTTCAAAGAGGGAGCCGGGGGAAATCGTGGGAAGAGTGATGCACGATACCGGGGAACTTCTTCAGTTCCTTGTGGAGGGAATGCCTTATCTGCTGATCAACTCCATTTCATTTGTAGTAGTTTTTATCATTCTCCTCAGGATGAGTTGGAGTCTGACCCTGCTTGTGTTCCTTCCCGTCCCTTTTCTCGTATTCGGTTCGAGATGGTTCTGGAGAAAACTTCATCCGCTTTTTCTCAAACACAGCAGCACCATAGGCCATATGCACTCGGTGCTGGGTGAATCCTTTCATGGTTTACGTGTGATTAAAGCCTTCTCACAGGAGAAACGCCGTATAGACATGTTCGACAAAGTCAACAGCAAACTGGCGGGTATTGAAATGAGGGCTCACCGTATCATGGGAAGTGTCAACGAGGTCATGTACGGCATAATGAACCTCGGAGTGGCCATGGTGTGGTATTTCGCGGTGGAAATGATCACCGGGAAACCGCCCGCATTGACCTTGGGCGATCTGCTTGCTTTTGTGGGATACATCTGGCTTTTTTACGGACCACTTCAGTGGTTCAGTGTCATTCTCAACTGGATGACTCAGGCTTTTGCCGGTGCGGAGAGAATCTTCGAAGTGATCGATTCGTCTCCCGAGTCCTACGACCGGTCCGATGCTGTCGAGTTGCCAGGGATCCGGGGGCAGGTCGAGTTCCGGGATGTCCACTTCAGCTATGAACGAGGCAAGGAGGTGATCAAGGGGGTTTCCTTCAATATAAAACAGGGCGAGGTGATAGGGCTTGTGGGAAGATCCGGAGCGGGCAAGAGTACCATAATCAATCTGCTGAGTCGTTTTTTCGAGCCCGATTCGGGAGAAATTCTTGTTGATGGAATGCCCATAGACAAAATTAAGCTTGCTCAGCTACGGAAAAGTTTGGGAATCGTGCTGCAGGACCCGTTTCTCTTCAATGCCACTATTGCCGAAAATATCGCCTATGGGCTCGACAATGCCGGTTTCAAGGAGATTATGGAGGCGGCCAAGGCAGCTTATGCTCACGATTTTATCGTGAGCAAACCCGACGGTTATGATACGATTGTGGGGGAGGGTGGTGTATGCCTTTCCGGAGGAGAAAAGCAGCGCATCGCCATCGCCCGGGCGGTTCTTCACAATCCTCCCATACTCATACTTGACGAAGCCACATCCGCTGTGGATGCTTCCACGGAAATGCATATTCAGGAGGCTATTTCAAGTCTGATCCGGGGAAGAACCACCATAGCCATCGCTCATCGCCTTTCAACACTGCGCAACGCCGACAGGTTGATGATCGTGGATAACGGAAAAATCGCCGAAATCGGAACTCATGAGGAACTCATGGCCAGGGAAGGAATTTATGCCGAGTTGGCAAGCTCGTATAACAAAATGAACACTCTGCAGAATCAGGCTGCATAAGGAGGCTGCTGTTGGAAAAGAAAAAATTCTCTTTGTGCCGTAAAGGGGATCAGATCCATATCTGCTTTGACAAAAGGGGTCCGTTGCCGGTTATACTGGTATGGACCAGGCCCATCACTGGATTCGGTAAAGAGATTTCCATTATACACGATAATTGCGAAGTGGCTTTTGTCGAGGATATTTCGGAGTTTGATTCTGAATCTGCCGCTTTGGCTAGAGAGGAATTGGAGAAAAGGTATTTGATTCCGAAAATCACCAGAATAGCGGACGCAGATGTTCATCTGGGAAATCTGTACTTCAGTGTGGATACCGACTGGGGGAGCAAGAGTTTCATAATGAAAAATCCTTTCACCAGCATCCGCCCTTTCGATAAGGACGGTATGTTGATCAGTGATGTCATGGGGAATCTGTTCTTAGTGCCGTCATATTCCCGCCTCGATACCCGATCCCGGAAGGTGTTGGAGAAAGTTATCTGATAACCTGTGTGTCTGCTTGGCATAGTAATTGCCGCTTCGTATCTGTTCTGTACTGGGCGGCAGTTTTTTTTCCGCTCTGAAGTTAAACGGTTACACTACAGGGTGTGGTTCATGGAACGAATGGCGAGGTCCGGTATGTCAGATGGGTTGGTGAAGGTGCTTGCGGTTATTGGGGGCATAACAGTCCTGCTGGTTGTGTTAATTCTGGTCATAAATGCCTATACACGTTTGACCAGAAATAGAATCCCTTCCAGAACGATTCTGGAAATCGACTTCGGTCGGGGACTGGTGGAGTATGTGCCCGACGGTGCAGTCACCAGACTGATCAAGGGTGAGCAACTTACAATAAAAAACGTGGTCCAGGCACTTGATGCAGCAAGCGAAGACAAAAGAATCCTTGGAGCTGTTGCACGGGTGGGGGGGACTGCGATGTCTTTCGCCGATGTACAGGAACTCCGCGGTGCAGTAGCACGGTTCAGGGCTTCCGGAAAACCGACATTTGCTTTTGCAGAAAGTTTCGGGGAGCTGGGACATGGCAACAGTTCCTATTACCTGGCTGCATCATTTGAACAAATCTATCTCATGCCATCCGGCAGTGTCGGGCTGACCGGCATAATATCTCAAGCGTCGTTTCTGAAGGGAACGCTCGACAAGCTGGATGTGGTGCCTCAGCTTGGTGCCCGGAGGGAATACAAGACTGCACGCAACACTCTTACTCAGACTGGCTACACAGAAGAACACCGGGAGGTGAGTGAAACGATTGTTGAATCGGTTCTGTCTCAAATGGTAAAGGATATTTCATCAAACAGGAATATGAGCGAGGGGGCATTCAGGGAACTCATAACACAGGGCCCTTTCACGGCCAGGCAGGCGCTAAAAGCAAAGCTGGTGGATGGGCTGGAGTACAGAGATCAGGTTTTTGAGCGCATGCGGGAAAAGGTTGAAAAACCCGCCCGTTTTCTCTATCTGTCCCAGTACATGAAGCGCAGAAGTAAAGATCGGGCTGGTGGCAAAGCTGTGGCTCTTATCTATGGTCAGGGAACTATAGTGCAGGGCCAGAGCAGGTACAACCCCGTCAGTGGTGAAATAGTCATGGGTTCTGAAACTGTTGGCGCGGCAATAAGAGCGGCCATAAAGGATAAAGACGTTGGTGCGATTGTATTCCGTATCAACAGTCCGGGCGGATCTCATATCGGTTCTGATGTGATATGGCGTGAAACGGTTCGTGCGCGGGAAGCTGGGAAGGCGGTGATAGTGTCAATGGGAGCTGTTGCCGGCTCGGGCGGTTATTACGTTGCTGCCGATGCGGATAAAATTATCGCTCAGCCTTCCACCATTACAGGCTCCATCGGAGTTGTCGGAGGAAAAGTGGTGGTCAGGGGTCTTTATAACAAGCTGGGGGTAACATTTGACGATGTGAAAACCAGCCCGAACGCGACAATCTGGTCGCCGACGCATGAATTTACAGAAGAACAGTGGGAGTACATCCAGCTATGGCTCGACAAGGTCTATGATGATTTTGTCACCAAGGTGGCAAAGGGCAGGAGCATGAGAAAGGAACGGGTGTTTGAAATTGCCAGGGGGAGAATCTATACGGGTGCTCAGGCGCTTGAACTGGGTCTGGTAGATACTTTGGGAGGGTTTGAGGCAGCGTTCTCTCAAGCGAAGCAGTTCATGGGAATACCGGAGGATGAGAAAGTGGCGATAAAGCAGTTTCCGCGTCGGCGCGGCTGGGTGGAGCAGCTTTTCGGCCGTAAGCCTGAGAGCAGCGAAGGCAGGGGGAGTGCGGCGCACAGTGATGTGAACTGGATAGGCCCTGCCGGTCTGCTTGAGGAGGAATTCGATCTTCGCAGAGGAATTTTGCTGATGCAGGAGCCGAAACTGCGTTGATCCAGTCCTGATCCTGCGCTCTTTTTACAGAATCAGGACAGAAAAAGGGGACTTAAAGACCGAGCTTTTCTTTAAGTGCTTCGGGTGTGAAGGGTTTCACTATATAATTGTTTGCACCTGACTTCAGAGCTTCCACGACCCTGCTTTTTTCCGATTCGGATGTACACATAATGACTTTGACTCCTTTGTAAGTATCATCCGAACGGATTTTGCGCAGAAAGGTGATCCCATCCATAACGGGCATGTTCCAGTCAAGCAGGATAAGGTCAATAGGCATATTGCTCTGCAGTTTTGCAAAAGCTTCCTCCCCATCTCCAGCTTCGATTATATCGCTTATGCCTAAATTGTTCATCTGCGTTTTCTGGATCCGGCGCATTGTTAAAGAATCGTCTACTAAAAGTATCTTCATTCAAAAGCTCCAGTTATTTTGTTTTCAGAGAAACTTCCATGGCGAATGAACCCAGAGGACAGGAAAAGGGAACAATGATTGTAGGGGTCCCGCTCTGCCTCGCCAGTACATGATTACCAATGATAACATTAGGAAGGGATATGGACAAGTTTAATCCGGACAAATCTCGTTTGGCGTATCCGGCAATAATATTGGCTATCTCACCTACTGCATCCGAAAGATCTGGTCCTATCTCGGTAATTTTAGCCCCGATCATACTTGATACAATATCCATAGCAGACTGTTTTGGAAAGCACAGTGATATTGCACCCTGAGCATCACCTGAGAGACCGATCACACCCGAAATATCATATTTGGGGTTATGCTCCTTTTTCAGCTGGGGATTACCCGGAACGGCATCGGTGAATATCATTGTTTTGAAACAGGTTACAGTAGAGTTGATGAAAGGATTTATGTAAGCTACATTCATATATCAGGTCTCCTGAAATGTTCAGACGGTCCTTAGTTGTAATGTGTTGCCGGAGGTTTCCAAAGTCATGACAAGGTCGGAACGTTTCACGTCTCCTTCCGCCTCTCGGATATATTTGATCAGCATATCTGGGGTTATTTTCAAGTAGCTAAGAGCCTCATCAGCACGCTCCGCCATGAGTCCTTCAAAAGAGCCCAGCCCGGAATTGAGCAGGATGTACTCAGAAAGGTACGTCGAGGAAGCGACAGCCCTGTGGTTCACAGGTGCTTTGTTGGGATTGTGGTGATGGCGCACACCGCTAATGACCATTGTATCCAGCTTCCAGAACTCAAGAAGTGCTGCTCCCAGGGCGGCATGTGTTTCTTTCGGCGCTACAATCTGTTCTGCTTCCAGATAGGAAATTTCGTGTTTGAAGGCATAATCGATTATCGATTCGAACTGTTGATGGAAAAACTGGTCGTAGATGAGAATACCTATATCATGCAGCAGTCCGGAAAGAAAAAGTGCCTGACGCTGAACCGGGGTGAACTCAATACAGCCGATTTGAACGACTTTGCTGGTCATGTGTGCAGCAGTGAGAGCATGTCTCCAGAATTGTTTATAATCAAGCAGATTGGACCGCATGGAGAATTTTTTGATAATACTCACCGCCAGAGCTATATTGCCCACTTCGTTAAAACCTATTCGGGTTATTGCAAAAGGAATCGAGGATATGCGCCGGGTAGTTCCGAAAAAAGAGGAGTTGGCCAGTTTGAGAATCTTTGCGGAAAGCGCGGGGTCCTGCTGGATGATTCTTGAGAGCTGAACGGCATCACCCTCCTCAGAATCGATCATGTTCTGAATTCTAAGAGCTATTTCCGGCAACGTCGGTAGATCGTCTATACTGGTCAGATGCTGAAGTATGCTCATGCTGCAGAAAACTCCCCGGAAAATTTGAATAAGAGTATATAATCATTTTCAGAGAGAGTCAATCAGTTTTAGCTGTTGTTTTTCACTAAAAATACTCCTATTCCAGACCATTATCCTGCGATACCGGTGTAGGCATATCCTTATTTAAACAGTTTTATTGCTTTGAGCAGAAGTAATGGTTTGAGGGCGAAAGTTCTGGTGAAAACTCTTAGATAGTTGATTTTCCCCGGATCTTCCTTGGCAAGTGACCGTGCGATTTTATCTAAAAATGCATCATTGACGGAAAGAACGAACTCCTTGAGAGAATAAGACCGGATCTGCTGTTTGCCGTAGTGCTTGGCCCACCCCTGTTCGTAGGCAAGCAGCTGTTTGTGATCGACTTTTCCATCCGAAATGGCATTTGCCGCAACGGAACCGGCAAGTTTGCCTGCAAAAAGCGAATAGGCGATACCTGCACCGCTCATTGCGTTGACCTGCCGTGCGGCATCTCCCACGAGCATGACCCCCTCTTTAACCAACGGTTTGATCCATCTGGCAACAGGAACACCACCACAGTGCAGATTCGTTACCCGTGCGGCAGGATACTCTCTGTCAATAAACTTGAGAAGAAGCTCTTTTGCCAGTCCTGGCTTGCTTTTTGATCCAACAACTCCCAAGCCTACATTCGCTTCCCCTTTGGCTCGGGGAAACACCCAAACGTATCCGCCCGGAGCAGCTGTACTGCCTACATAGAAAATACAGCAGTCGTTTTCGATGAGAGGTGAAACAACCCGAGCAAAAGCACAGGTTTCAAGGTCTTCAGCCTTGAGGGCGGTGTTCCAGCCGAAACTGCGGGCAAGTCTGCTTTCGACTCCGTCCGCCAGGATGAGACAGGGGGCTGTGAATTCCCTGTCATCACTGCTTTTACAGATGTACACTCCGTCTGGTCTCTTCCGGGCGGAGATGATCGGGCAGGATGGAATGAATTCCGCGCCCGCTTTCTGAGCATCCTTTACCAGATCACCATCCATCTTTTCACGATCGAGTATCCAGCTCTGTCCAACATTACCGACTTCGACTTTGACCCCGGAAGGCGAAACCATTATCGAACGTTTTAGGCAGCACTTGAGCCATTCGGGACGGGGTTCAACTGAAAGAGTGAGGCCTTTGAATCCTATTCCTTCTCCACAGCGTACGGGAACTCCCGCCTCCGGCTTGCGTTCAAGAAGACATACCTTTTTTCCTTCTTTTGCCGCACTGAAGGCGGCCATTGATCCTGCAGGCCCGGCACCGACAACAATGATATCGTAGTTCATTTCTTCTCATCCTTGTTGCTGGATTTCGACAATGCGCCAAACGAGCAGATGGAGATACAAAGACCGCAGGAGGTGCATTTTGGTGAGGAAAAGTGCAGTTTTTCGGTCAGTAGAATGGCGTCATTTGGACAGATACTGATGCATGTACCGCATTCGTCGCACAAATCATGATCAACTGTTATCATTGAGTCGCTCCAGCAGTTTTTCTGTGTCTTTCATAATATCGCGCGTGCGTTTGTCGCCACGCTGTTCAAGAATGTCTTTGCAGATGGATATCGCGAGCTGTTTTTGTCCCGCTTTGCGGTAAAGGTGTGCCTGTTTGTTTCTGGTAATAATACTGTTGTAGAAACCGTTAGGTTCTTTTGCATAAGAATCGGCTAGTTTACCGTAAACCAGTGCTGCATCTCTATACTGCTTCTGGTCTTCCAGGTATTTTGCTTCTGCCCAGAGGACAAATCTGCTGTGGGGGAGTGCTTTTTTGAGTTTTGTTATGATGGCAAGAGAGCGCTTCGGTTTTTTCTGATCAAGATATATGTCCGACAAGGCCAGATTTGCAGCAGTGTTGGTGATCCGGGCATTTTTCGCGCATTGTTCCAGTTGTTGGACGGCGTTGTGCTTATCACCCGGATACCAGAAGAGCACCCACCACAGTTTCTTCTTGAGTTCACCTTTGGCGAATTCGTAAAGTCCCAGAAAGAAATTCACCTCCGTGTTGGTGGAATCCAGCTCCCGTGCTTCATCCATGATCTTCAGCGCATCCATCCCGGTTCCGTAAGCAGCAAGGTAGGAGCTATTTTTCAGGTGAAAGGAAGCATGAATCGCGAGAGTGAACCCTTTGAGTGTTCGGGAGTAGGAACTCACCCCGTTTGTTTTTTCATATTTCTCTACGGTTTTCTCCGCGCGGTCGAACGATTTCAGAAAGGCTTGGGAATCGATGGTGCTGTCGTAATCGACATCCCTCATCCCCAGGGCAACCAGGTGCAGAACCGCTGCCATGGGATTGTTCGGCTCGGAGATGCTGGCCGAATTCGATGTTTCAACTGCTCTGTCGAACTTGCAGTTGAGGATGTCAGCTGTGACGCGTTCGGCCAAACTGGAATGTTCCGAGGGTATCTCAAAGGCATTCGCCTGGAACACCAGCAAAAGAGAGAACAGAAAAGTTACCCTAATCATTTACTCCGTCCGCCACTAGTGAAGGATACGTTACATGGTGACGCTTACGAAAATACAGCCATGTGGAAAAAAATACAAGAATTCCTACAGGAATCAACGCCGGCAAGGCCAGCATCGAAGCCACAACCGTAAGTCCCCCGCCCGCTTTGTATGTAAGCTCCATAGTAGCACTGGTGGGATGCACCAGATACAAGATGTAAAAAGGCGTGGCTGCAACGGCGCACCAGAATGCCAGCTGGTCGGAACTCAGAGCCGAAGTGATCGAGGCAAGCACAAGAGCCGTCAATGCAAGGATATTGGCCGTTTTCGGCCCGAGGAAAACTGCTGTAGTGATTTTCCCGTGTTCTCTGTCACCGGGCATATCGGGGAGTGTTGAGCTGATAGAACCAGCGCACATGAGAAGAAAATATGGAAGAGCAGTCTTGTACAGTTCTGAATCTGCCAGATTGCCTCCTGTTATACACCAGCCTGATCCGAAGGCAAAAAAGGCAAACAGTGCATTGGAGAGGAAATCGAGAAAAGGCCGTCCTGAAAAGGAAAAGGGCTTGCAACTGTACATGATTCCCAGAATCAGAGCCAGTGCGGAAAAAAGAACGACCGATTTATTTCCCATAATCAGCGGAACAGCGACGGAGACCAACGCGCAAAGAAAAGCGCATAGGCCAGCCGCTTTCATCGATATGTTTCCCTTGACCAGAAGAGGAAAGCCTCCGTTGCTCTTGTCGACTTCGTAATCCGCCATCTGATTTATCACATACACTGAGGCAAACGACAAAGAAAGCGCGGTCATGAGAACGAACTGGGAAGGGGAGGGGTTCAAAAGAAAACGTCCCGTATAATTAAACATACCAAAAGCAGTAAAAGCCCAGACCGGAACAAGAATGATCGGGCGAGTCAGGAAAAGCAGATCCAGCATTTTCGTGATTTTGTTTTTCATGCTACTTTGATTTGAATGACGGGTACTCGATACCGAAACGCCACTTGTAGTAGAGGCGACTTGAGATGAAGGTGATCAGAATCAGAATTCCGTATGTGGGCACAAAAAGAGTCACGAAAACAGACAAAAGAAAAACCGGCCATTTAAAAGCAATGTATGCGGATTCTATCCGGGTGGTTAATGCGGAATTGATGAAAAATCCCAAACTGATGAGGGACGGTACAGCCATCACCCAGAAGTGGCTTTCCATGAAAAATGAACTCAGTAGTGCCAAAGCACAGAAAAGAGATGCAGTCAAAGCTGTTGCCTTGGGTCCGTAGGCCACACAGAAAGTTTTTTTTCCGGTTCGGCTGTCTCCCTCTGCATCCGGAATGGTTGTGGCCAGAAACACAGCCCCATTGGCCAGCGCAGGAGCCAGAGACGAGGTCAGTCCTGTACTGAAAAGGGAAAATGTCAGATTCTGATCGCCTTTTGCTGCCAGCCACCCCACCAGAAAGGTGATTAAGCCGTGTCCGAGGGAATTTGCCAGCACTCCACTCAGGGCACGGTTTTTAAGGCTGAAGGGGGGGAGATTGTAAAACACCCCCAGCAGAAGTCCGGCCCCGAAGAGAACTGTCATCCACGGTCCCAGTAAACTGGCTAGAAAAAGTCCGGTAGCGGCACAAAAAAAAGCCAGGATCCATGCTGTACGTACGGAAACGTACCCGTGAGGTAAAAGGAACAGCTTGCGGTTGATCCGGTCGCTTTCTATGTCAGATATTTGGTTTACGACGTAAATGGATGCAACCAGTAATGAAAAACCAAATAGCGCGTGCCATAAAGGGCTGCTTTGACCTGAATATAGCAGATCCCCGATACTGAGGTCGGGATTGCCCACAATCCACCCCAGGATGAGAATTGTCCATACGGGAGCCAGAAGTGGTATTCTGAGCAGAAAGAAGATATCCAGTATTTTTCGAAAGATTCCAGCCAAATTCCACCCTTACAGTGGTCGAAGATTCAGTAGAAATGGTTTCCTTGAAAAGTTACGATTTAAAAATACACTTTGCCCCGGTGTTTCGGAAGCTATTACAAATTGACTCGGTGTAGAATCAGTCATTGAAGGGATAGGTTCCCACAGGGAAGGGGTTGGAATATATCCAGGCGTTTTTCCCTCTGTGAACTTGAATTCTGTAAATCCCCCGCTGTCTGATAGGGAATTCGCAGTGTTTTCCTGAATTGGTCCGCTCCAGTTTTCCATTACGGAACAGCCGTATTTCGGCTTTGAGGGGCAGGCTGACTTGAAAGGTAAGTGGGGGAGTAGTTTCCTTGTTCACTGCACCGGGTGCAATAATGTTGTTTTCTGAATCCACCATGAAGAAGCGGGACCCTCGGGCATCACCATGGCGATAGTTGCTGATAAAACCGTGTCCGTTTTTGAGATGTTCGAGAACCATATTAGAGTAAATCTGATCTTTCAGGTCAGTTTTTTTCGTATAAATGTGTGTTCTGACACCTTTCAGTTCCACTTTGATGGGAAAGACCGTGTAGAACAAGGGCCCCAGATGGATTTTCCTTGTGTGAGCGTCAACACCACCGATACCGCTTACGAAACGCGTTCGGTTCAGTCTGTCCCATTTTTCAAGAAGTTCTTCCGGAACGTTGCCCATAAACCGCCTGGGGTAGAAAATCCGTACGAAACTCCGCAGGTTTTTCAGCTGCTCGATCCAGTCCGACATCTGATTCCAAAGTTCAATGCCGTCAAACCCCTCGGCATCCCACTTTGTCCAGGGATAAGGGGGGAGTTTGCCAAAATAGTTGCGCTTTTCTGCCGGGTGAGCCAGAAATCCGATACCCCCTTCGGCTTTTATTCTGTTGATGTACTCCTGAGGTTCTGTTACCCCTTTCATAACCTGACTGGTACCGAATGCCAGGTAATGATTCCGGTTGTCTTTGTCATTGTGTTCGTATCCGACTAGAACCAGGAGGCCGTCGTGGAGCCCCTGGAAGCCTGCTTCACGGCCTTTGAGGGTCATGTGGTCGGTGACTGCAACAAAGTCCAACCCCGCTTTTTGTGCTGCAGAGATTAGATCCGGGTAGTTTACTCCGCCATCGGAAAATGTGGTGTGAAGGTGAATGCAGCCGCAAAGCTCTCTGTAGTTTGAGTTGTCCATGTGTCTGTTCAGTTTATTTGAAGGTGTATAGACAAAATTAAGCTAAGGGCCTGTTGAAAACAAGTAAAGCGGGTAAGATTCAGACCATCAAACGCTTTTTTTTCTCCTGTTCTTCGGCAAATCTTCTTTTACACCCACCCTTGAGCAGTATTGTATGACCGGGCATTCTGAGCATCTTGGTTTTACCGGAACGCAGGTGTGTTGGCCGAAGGAAACAAAAAATGAATTGAACGTTGTCCAGTATTTTCGGGGAAAAATCTCCCTCAGTTTCATCTCTGTGTCCAAGGGCGTTTTGGTCGTGAGATATCCCAGGCGGTTGAAAATCCTATGCACATGTATGTCGACACACACTGCGGGTTTATTAAAGGCCACAGCTACTACCAGGTTGGCGGTTTTCCGTCCCACGCCTGGAAGTTTCACCAAATCTTCAACATCCTGAGGAATTTGCCCTCCGAATTTTTCCTCCAGTTCCAGGGGAAGTCTTTTGAGGTGACGGGCTTTATCTCTGAAGAAACCTACTGGAAAGATGATCTTTTCCAGATCCTCCGTGCTTATTTTCAGCAGATCGCTCGGTTCTTTGACAATTTCGAACAGTCTGAGGGCTGCGGCTGCAGTGGTTTCATCCTTTGTCCGTGCGCTCATAATAGTGGTCAGAAGCACTTTGAAGGGATCTTTGGTCTGGGCTTCGATGAGGTCCACAACCGGCATGCGGTGTTTTTTGAACTCCTTTGCCAGAACCTTGTAGACACAGATTATTTCTGAGCTGCCTTCTTTCATGGCTCGGGCTCTTTTTCTGCACCTTTATTCAGAGATCTGAAAATCGAGACCTTCAGCTCTATTCTGTTCGAGACAAAAGACAGAGGGTTGTCTGCTTTGGATGCTTTGTGATAAATGTCCCGGTTGAGAACCTTGGAGCCGTCGCTTGAGAAAAATGAATGCCAAGACCCGCTGTAGTGAAGACCTATCTGCAGTCCTCCTCCGCCCTGGTAGCGCTTAAGACTTGAGATGCCGAATCGCCACGCCAGGGCTGCACCCCTGGAAGAAAATGGGTTCAGGCGGGATTGAACGGTGTCCCTAATCGACTGCATACGTAAATCTTTTGAAGGAACGGATGTTCTTGCCTGTGTTTTTTTGGAAAACGTGGATAGCGGACTGAGAGAAAACGCAGCGGAGAGGAAAACCTGGTCGGTTCCTTCTATGCGGAAATAGTGTGGAGGGATCGCTTTCTGGTATTCCAGTTCCAGGGCAAGGGAGTAGAAATTCATTTTTTCACTTATAGTGACCCGCCGGTCAAGAGTATCCGGTTGTGGGTAAACTGTGGCTTGAAACTGTTTGCCAGTATAGAGAAACGATGCTGAAAGCGTCAGCATCCTGTCATCCTTTACATGCATAAGGGAAAGGTAAAGAGGGAGGGTGATATTGTATACCTCGGGTTTTTCGATGATCTCGTAGGTCAGTCGGTTCGTATCGGCTTCAACTGCATTCAATGTATCCGGCAGAATACTCTCTGAACTGGCATCCAGTCCGAAACGGCTGAGTGAGTCTGGAAGCGATTTTTGCCATAATGTGAAAAGGGGGATGCTGCCGATGGAGAACCCCATACCTGCTCCCAGAAGAAAACCGTCCGGGTTTTCTGCAGTTGAACCGGTATCAGAACTCTGCGGTAAAGAATCTGCAGGCAACACGGGATTGTTTTCAGAATTGAAAAGGGAATCGGGTTTGTCCTGGGCATTTGTGCAGAATATAATGGCTGTGATTGCAATAGAGATTATGTGAAGGTGTGATTTCATGTATGTTCTGCGTACTCCGGATGTTTTTCAGAGAGCTTTTTGTCCTCTGGGCTGTTTATTTCTGCTATGATGAGAGTGTAGTCGTCCTCGTAAACGTAATCTGTAAGCCTGTGCTTCACTGAATTTATCACCTTGTCGAACGGAACCTCTGCAGTGTTCAGAAGAATGTCTAGGAACTGATCGTATCCCAGAACCGACTTGTCTGTTTTGTTCACTACATCGTAAATTCCGTCTGTGAAAAGAACCAGCCGGTCTCCTTTTTCAAACTGAAACTCTTTCTGGTCGAAAACAGCATCTTCTATAATACCGAGAAACGGACCGTCACCTGAAAGATTCAGAAGCTCTCCATCCCTCATGACAAGTGGTATGGGGTGTCCTGCCCGGCTGTAGACTGCACTGTTGTTTTTCAGATCGATGATGCACCAGAAGCAGGTCAGGTAATGACTGGTATGTATGTTGTTGAGTAGGTCAAGGTTCATGCGGGTGAGCAGTTCCGATGTGGAGAGAGGTGTCTTGCTGTGATGGTAAAGGGACATTTTGGAGAGTGTCCCCACCAGCGCCGAAGAGAATCCGTGCCCCGAGGCATCTCCCACGAAAATTCCAAGCTTGTTTTCATCAACAGAGAAAAAGTCGTAAATATCTCCGCCCACATCTGCAACCGGCTGATATATCAAATCCAGTTTAAGCCCTTTCACCTCCGGAGTTCGGGAGGGGAGAAGTCCTTTCTGGATTTGGCGGGCGAGCTTGAGTTCGCCTTTTATGCTCAACTGAGCTGTCCTGAGTTTCTTTGTGGTTTTGGCTAGTGACCGGTTCTTCTTTTCAAGGTCGTTTTTCAGCTGTTCAAGAGTGGTGATGTCCCGTATGTGTTCAATGACACAGACCTGCGGCTTGCTTTCAGTGCTCAGAGTGCACGGCGAGAACACAAATGACAATGCGCCTTCTCCGCAGGGGTGGGGCGAGCGTTCTAATTTCTGTGAATTACCGCTCTTCAGTGCCGAAAGGAGCTTGCAGTCCTCGCAGACACTCGAGCGGTTTCTGAGCAGAGAATAGCACTTGCGGCCGATGGATGCCTGAAACGAACGCTTGATCAAATGTATATAAGCCCGGTTTACACGTATAACGGTGAAATTGTCGTCTATCACCGCTAACGGATCTGCAACCGCATCGAGCATGCTTTCCAGTCCCAGTTTACTTTTGTAGATAAGGTGGAACGGGAATTTACGGTATAATAGCAATAAAAGGGATACCGCTGTACCTGCTGCAAAAAGCAGTATGATCTCACTCAATGTGAACAGATCAAAAATGTTTACCTGCATGCCTTCTCCTGTGCGGCGGATAGGCGTAAATAATTAGGTAGAATGTCGCCTGCGTTATGCCAGAGGGTATCGTCCTCCAAGCGGCAGCTTGCTATTGCACAGCACGAGAGTCCACGCTGTAAAGGTACCTTTTCCGCTGGACGGATTTCAACTTTCCCTTCAAATTGGGAAAACACCGTGCTTCGAGTATAACCCATGGTGTCGGTCACCAGAAGATCATCGGAACTGATACTTGCAAGCAGTTCATCGGCGGATGTAAGCCTGTCTTCACCTAAGCGTATCATTGTGGCGCCTTCGGATTCAAATGAAGCCCAGTGAATCAGGTCTTGTCTGGCATCCAAAGCCGTGAACACTCTTTTTCCCGCCTGAGCTCCGACAGAGTGTGCAAGCACATGAAGAGAGGATAGAGGAAGTACTTTCTGATCCCCGAAGAGACACAGCCCCTTCACGTACCCCAGGCCTATTCTGAGCCCTGTGAAGGAGCCCGGACCGACAGACACCGCAACATGCGTGATCTGGTCCGCGGAAATGCCGCTGAGCTGAAAAACCATTCTGACCGCCTGGGTGATGTGCTCCGCGTGAGAATTCCTCACAAAGCGGCAGACTGAGGCCTGCGCGGTTTTGTTGTGGTAGAGACCTACTCCCAGATCGGTTGATGAAGTGTCAATTCCCAGAACAAAGCTCATTAACCTGCTTGTTTCCTTTCCCCATTGCGGAGGAGATGAGTAGATCCAGTAGTCCTGCATAGGTCCCTCCGTCGGCTTTGAAAGCCTTGGGAAGGAGAGAGGTGGTGGTGAGCCCGGGAAGAGTGTTGATCTCAAGAACATACAGTTTGCAATCGCTGTATATCATGTCTGTGCGGGATACTCCGCTGCAGCCGATGACCCTGTGCGCAGCTTTCGCAACCTCCTCCACTCTGGACAGCAGTTCCTGAGGGTGCGGTGCCGGTACTATTTCAAGCGTTGCCCCTTCAGAGTACTTGGCATCATAATCGAAAAAATCGGAACCTACCGGCCGGATTTCAACGGGAGGAAGCGATCTGAGAGACCCGTCTGGCTCCTCGATCACTCCGCAGGAAAACTCCGTACCGGTTATGGTCGTCTCGACAAGTATGTCCGGGGCGCTCTGCTGCAGCTTTTTCAGAAGAGATGTGAGTGATTGCCTGTCTTTGGCTTTCCCCATGAGTCTGCTGGAACCTGACTGGGGACACTTGACAAAACAGGGAAACCCGTGCTTTTCTACTATGCTGTCAATGCTTGTCTGAGAATAGTTCGTTCCGTATACAGAAAACGGGGGAACGGTGAGTCCGCTTTGTGAAAAGAGGAATTTGGAGGTGATCTTGTTCATCGCAACAGCGCTGGCGTACACATCAGAACCGATGTACGGTATTCCTAAAGTGTCCAGAAATCCCTGTATGACTCCGTCTTCACCAAACTCGCCGTGAAGAGCGAGAAAAGCCACATCACACCCGTTCCAGACCTCTTCGGCCTGAAATGGTGCAAAGGGTCCTTTGAATGAAGCGTCCGGTGATTTCAGTATATCTTCACTGGGGATATCCACATCAATGTCTTTGTAGTAAAACTCTTTGCTCTGAGTGACTACAACAGCTCTGGGACGGTATTGGTTCTTGTCCAGATTGATGAGAACCTCCCGGCCGGATTTGAGTGAAACCTCATATTCCGCTGATGGTCC
Organism: Chitinispirillaceae bacterium; assembly: GCA_046538945.1. Classification (GTDB taxonomy): domain Bacteria; phylum Fibrobacterota; class Chitinivibrionia; order Chitinivibrionales; family Chitinispirillaceae; genus JAEZKC01. The sequence goes on from JBKHHW010000005.1 coordinate 27,830, forward strand.
GCCCATGATCACGTTCACCTGAATACTCATTTTGACGCTTCTTTCAGTTTTTTGTTTATTACTTCAACCAGGGACGAGGAGGCCACGCGGTACTGTTCACGGCTGTCACGCTCCCTGACCGTGACAGTCTGATCCTCAAGACTCTGACTGTCGACAGTGACACAGTAGGGAGTACCGGCTTCATCCTGGCGGGCGTAGCGCCGGCCGATGGAGGAATTGTGGTCGTAGAACGAATTGACAGAGCTGTCAAGAAGGTCGTGGAAGATGTTTTCTGCCATTTCCGGCATACCGTCCCGCTTCACCAAAGGCAGCACTGCCACTTTGATAGGGGCAAGAGAGGGGTGGAATCTCAGGACCGTGCGTTTGTTCTTGCCTTCACCTTCCACATCGTATGCATCAACCAGGAATGCAAGAGTTGCCCTGTCGGCACCTGCTGCCGGCTCTATCACATAGGGGAAATAGTGCTGCTTTGTCTCCTCGTCGAAGTAGGCCAGACTCTTTCCACTGAACTGTGAATGCTGTTTAAGGTCGAAATCGGTTCTGTTTGCAACACCCTCCAGTTCGCTCCATCCGAAGGGGAACCGGTACTCCACATCAACGCACGCTTTGGCATAATGTGCGAGTTCATCCTCTTCGTGATCCCGCAGACGGAGATTTTCGGATTTGATCCCGTGATCCTTGTACCACTGGAGGCGGGCATTGCGCCAGAACTCATACCACTTCACATCATCGCCCGGGGGAACAAAGAATTCCATTTCCATCTGTTCGAACTCGCGTGTGCGGTAGGTGAAATTTCCCGGAGTGATCTCGTTGCGGAACGATTTGCCGATCTGGGCGATGCCGAAAGGCGGTTTGAGCCGGGAGGACTGCTGCACGTTGAGGAAATTGACGAATATACCCTGAGCGGTTTCTGGACGCATGTAAATTGTCGCCGAACTGTCTTCAACCGGCCCCATGAAAGTTTTGAACATGAGGTTGAATTTACGCACATCGGTGAGCTCACCTCCGCAGTTGGGGCATTTTTCAAGGTTTTCCAGATGATCTGCCCTGAACCGTTCCTTGCACTTTTTGCAGTCCACCATCGGATCACTGAAACCGGACAGATGCCCCGAAGCTTCCCACACCCTCGGGTGCATCAGAATGGACGCGTCAAGACCGACAATGTCACGGCGGTTGGTTACCATGGCGCGCCACCAGGCTTCTTTGACATTTCTCTTCAATTCAACACCCAGAGGACCATAATCCCAGCAGCTGTTGAGACCGCCGTAGATTTCACTCGATTGGAAAATAAAACCTCTGCGTTTGCACAAACTCACGATGGTGCTCATGAGATCGGGGGTAGTAACCGCCATGAATTTCCTCCAGAACTGGTTGGGCTTGTAATTACAATATAGAAAACTATAAAAATACGTTCAGGAAACCGAATTCGGCAATGCGGCTCAGGGAAACAGCTCCAATATGGGGAAAATACGCTTCCTACACGTAACTTGTTGAAAAAAAAGAGGTTGTGCGTACAATTTCTCTTGTGGATAGACCAATCAGTGTTTCTTCTGGTATTTGCTGAAACTATTTTTTCCAGAATTTTCATTCTGTTTTGTTTTGACACTGATTACGTCCCGATAGAGAGACGGGAGAAGGTGACCGATGCTTACCGATGATTTTTCATATGAATTGCCCCAGGATCTTATTGCGCAGGAGCCTCTTGCGGAGCGTGATTCCTGTCGTCTTCTCCTGCTCCATCGAAATGACGGAGCGACAGAGCATCTGATATTCAGGGATCTGCTGGAAAAGCTCAGGCCGGGAGACCGTTTGGTCTTCAACAACACCAAAGTGATACCGGCACGGGTGCTTTGCCGCAAGCCCACAGGTGCTTCCATTGAGCTTTTTTTTACAGAGCGAATCGATGATTCATGCTGGAAGGCGCTGGTGAAGCCTGCCAGGCGAGTACCTCCCGGTTCGGTGATCTGTCCGGAAAACAATTCTGAAATCGAGATCAAGATTGAAGAGGTTTTGGAAGAAGGATATGAAAGGAAAGTATCTCTTCTCAAAGGAGAGAGGAGTTTGGAAGAGGTGATCGAGAAGCACGGTCATATTCCTCTGCCTCACTACATACAGAGGAACTCCAGTGATATGGACAGGGAGTTGTATCAGACCGTGTACGCTCGATCGGCGGGAGCGGTTGCGGCACCTACTGCCGGACTTCATTTTACAGAAGAAATGCTTGAGGAGCTTGGCAGAAAAGGTGTCGGTAGAAGTTTTGTTACCCTTCATGTGGGCATAGGTACTTTCAGACCGGTTCAGGTGGATGATCCCAGAAAGCACGATATTCACGAGGAGTGGTTTGAGCTGAATTCAGAAACTGCCGCTCAGATTAATTCCACGTGGGAGCAGGGTGGAAGGGTGATTGCCGTGGGGACCACCGTGGTGAGAGTTCTTGAGACATGTGCCGTTTCAAATCACCGGGTCCGGGCATCTTCCGGAAAGACCAGGATCATGATTCTTCCCCCTTGGGATTTCAGGGCGCTGGATGGTCTGATTACCAATTTTCATCTGCCCCGTTCTACACTTTTAATGCTGGTTTCGGCTCTGAGTTCAAGGGAGAACATTCTGGCGGCATACAGTGAAGCAGTGGAAAAAAAGTATCGTTTCTACAGTTACGGAGATGCTATGCTGATTATTTGAGAGTTGCTGTTTGACGTTTGTACTGCCGGCAGTTCGATCGGGCAGGCATCTTTTTTGTGGAGGTCTTGACACCGCCCCGCTCGTCGAGTTATCTTAGACAATAACATCTCGGATAGTTCAGGAGCCCGTATTCAAAAAATACGGGCTCGTTTTTTAATCAGTTCATAAGGAGCAATAATATGACATACGGAAATGTCATGGACAGGCCGGTTGAGGGAGCGCCCTGGCAGGATTACAGGGCGAGCAATATCGGTATGGTGGTTTTTTACGCCAGCGATCCGGTATCGGAGCTGCCGATCCGTGAAGTGCCTGAGGAGTATCCAAGCTCGATTCTTCCCGAGCCCAATTATGAAACGGGAACGTATGGCTTTTACGGCTGTTCACGTAGCAAAATCAGGGCAACTTTTGTGAAGTCAAAGATCAGGTACCTCATCTTCGTCACCAAGTATGCCGGTTCGAATGCAGATTACAAAGACAAGTATCTCATCACTGGTTACTACCGCATAAACCAGATCGCCGATGTGAAAAAACAGCATATCCGCTACTGTTCGGACTACTCCTGTCTTGATGAAAACGCCTGTTATGCTCTCAGGGCGGATGAGGTTCATTTTGTGGATGTCGAAGATGCGTATCCTGTCACTGATCAGGTCTTGAAATCATGGGGATTCAAAGCCCGTCTCACTCGTCAGAGCCGTATCGCTCTCAGCGAGGAGCAGACTGCCGAAATCATGGAGTTTCTGCAGAGCAAGCCGAATATAAGCGATAAGTATATAGAAGAAACGGCACGGCTTCAGCCTCATGCTGGTGAAGGGGAAGATTAGAATTCTGGGTGTGGGTTGACGTACTCATGCCGTGAGGGGAGGTTGCATTTTGGAATTCATGAATTCTGTTCTGATTGTGGGCGGAGGCGGCCGTGAGCATGCTTTACTTAAAGCGCTTCTGAGGTCTGACCGTGCGTTATGCATGTACGCTTATCCGGGAAACCCCGGGATGGAGCTTGATGGATGCATGATAGTTGATAGAAAAATTTCCAACTGGGATGATCTGGCTGACTGGGCGAGCGGAAATGAAATCGAACTCACCATTGTGGGACCGGAGGTTCCTCTCGTGGAGGGAATCGTTGACGCGTTCACTCAGAAGGGACTTACTGTTTTCGGTCCAACCAAAAAGGCGGCACAGATAGAGGGCAGCAAGGAATTCGCGAAGAATCTCATGAGGAAATTCAGTATCCCGACCGCGGATTTCGAAACCTTTACATCCAAGGAGGATGCCTGCGCTTATCTGGAAAAACACGGCGCGCCGGTGGTGGTGAAAGTCAGCGGGCTTGCGGCCGGAAAGGGTGCTATTGTCTGTGACACTCTGGAGCAGGCCCGTTCGGCTCTCTCCCAGATCTATGATGAAAAGAGCTTCGGTGCTGCCGGAGAGACCGTTGTCATTGAAGAAAAAATGACCGGTGAGGAAGCATCTGTTTTCGTCCTTACTGACGGAAAATCATATAGAATCCTGCCCGTCGCCCAGGATCACAAGGCAATCGGAGAAAATGACACCGGGCCGAATACCGGGGGCATGGGGGCGTATGCGCCTGCACCTCTGGTTGACGAACCGATGCTCAAGCGTATCGAGGAGGAGATCGTCGTTCCCACTCTCGGTGCAATGGACAGAGAGGGCGCACGTTACAGAGGACTTCTTTACGTGGGAATCATGATCACCCCGGAAGGTCCCAAGGTGGTGGAGTACAACTGCAGGTTCGGGGATCCCGAAACACAGGCGGTTTTGCCTCTTGTTCAGTGTGACTGGTATGAAATGTTCAGGGCCTGCGCAAAGGGCGGTCTATCCCAGGTTAAGTGGTCAGTTAAGAGCGAATACTGCGTGACTGTGGTGTTGGCAAGCAAAGGGTATCCGGGCAGTATCGAAAAAGGTAAAGTGATTACCGGAATAGAGAAAGCCGAGGAGACAACAACTCTTGATGTCTACTTTGCCGGTACTGATTTCGACAAGCAGGAGAGGCTCGTCACCAGTGGCGGACGGGTTCTGGCAGTGAGTGCCTGGGCTCCGGATCTGATTGATGCTATCGCCATGGCTTATGAGGGTGTTGCGGAGATAGACTTCGAGGGCAAGACTTTCAGAAGAGACATTGCCGCTAAAGGGCTCAAAAGAATCAAAAACAGAGCATAACCGGACTCATAGCTGTCTTTCATCAGTGCATATGGCCGCATTCGTACGGGTGCGGCCTTTCTACATGTCCGTACATTACCAAAAAAACCTAAACGTATCACTTCCCTGCTTTTTTCATACTGGCTATTTGCACTGTCGTATTCCCCTCGTTTACTAATTTATCGACCACTATTCGCACTTCAAATCCGCGCTGAGCTGCACATCTTCTGAACTCGCTCCAGTGACTTCTGCAGGGATCTGCAACAAGTACCTCGCCGTTTTGGGAGACCAGTTCTTCTGAAAATGAGAGAACCGGATCAATCCACCGCCTCTCATAGAGAACGTCCGAGGCGATTACCAGATCGAACCTATTCGGGGTGAAGGGGGAGTGGCGCCAGTCGCAGCAGAGACATTTACCCTTTCCTCCGTTTGAAATGGTGTTGTACCGGGCGTAGCAGCAGGCCTCCCGGGAGATGTCGGTGGCGACAGTATCTACGCCTCTGGAGACCAGAAAGGCTGAGATATGTCCGATTCCGCAACCAAGTTCGATGGCTCTGAACCCCTTTCTTATCGGATTTTTTGTCAGATACTCAAACAATACCTCCGATGAGGGCCACAGTTCTGCCCAGTAGGGAAGGAACTTGTCTTTTTCGTACTGTTCATCAGAAATGGTATCAAGTACGGTTTCCGGATCTCTGGGGCGTACCAGTTTAAGAGAGGAAAGGGCGGAAGTTTTGTTGCAAAGAGTGAATTTTTGAGGGTCAAATGATAAGTTCATGTTTTGTTTTCAGGTTGATTTTTTGGAATGGTAAATCAGATCTGAACAGGATCAATGTAAAAATACAGCTTGCGTTTGAAATCATCTACGATTCTCTTGCCCTTACAGTTTCATTGCCGGTTCGAATCACAGAGTCGATTTTAAATCCTCTAACATGTTCAAAAGTATCTGCTTATAACGAATTGCTTGAGTTACGGGCTAGCATCCGTTATTTTCTGCCTTCTATATTTTAATGTACGCAGAGAACAGGAGACGAGCAGATGGGGCATGAACTACGCAGTTCTACAACGATCAAGGGACGCAGAATGGCCGGAGCCCGCAGTCTCTGGCGCGCAAACGGCATGACTGAGGAACAGATGGGCAAGCCAATCATTGCCATAGTTAATTCGTTTACCCAGTTTGTTCCCGGACACGTCCATCTGCATACGATCGGTCAGCAGATTAAAAAGCTTATAGAAGCAAAGGGATGCTTTGCCGCGGAATTCGATACTATAGCCATCGATGACGGAATCGCTATGGGGCATGACGGGATGCTCTATTCACTCCCTTCGCGTGATCTGATCGCAGACAGTGTCGAGTACATGGTGAACGCTCACAAAGCTGATGCCATGATCTGCATCTCCAATTGTGACAAAATCACTCCGGGAATGCTGATGGCAGCCATGCGGCTGAATATTCCCGCCGTTTTTGTTTCCGGGGGTCCGATGGAAGCCGGTGTGGTTGGAAAGAAAAAGTACGACCTTATCGATGCCATGGTGATGGCCGCCGATACGACCGTTTCCGACGAGGAGATCGATGCCGTGGAGCGTGCAGCCTGTCCCACCTGCGGTTCCTGTTCGGGTATGTTCACCGCCAATTCCATGAACTGCCTCAATGAGGCCCTGGGGCTTGCTCTCCCTGGTAACGGCACTGTTCTGGCAACACATCGGAACCGTCTTTCACTGTTCGAGAATGCTGCAAATCTGATAATCGATATTGCCGATGCCTACTACAACAGGGGTGACGAATCGGTTCTGCCACGTTCTGTCGCAACAAAAAGTGCGTTTATGAATGCCATGTCTCTGGATATTGCGATGGGCGGATCCACTAACACAGTGCTCCATCTGCTGGCTATAGCTCATGAGGCGGGTGTGGATTTCAGAATGGAAGATATTGATCAGCTGTCAAGAAAGATTCCCGTGTTGTGCAAAGTGGCTCCCAATTCATCCTATCACATAGAGGATGTGAACCGGGCCGGAGGTATAATGGGAATTTTGGCCGAGCTTGCGCGGGCTGGTCTGATCGACACTTCGGTCTCCCGGGTCGATGCTCCTTCTCTGGGCGATGTGCTCAGGAGTTACGATTTACGCAGTCCTGAAGTAGGTGCTGAAGCCAAAGCTCTGTACAAAAGTGCTCCGGGAGCAGGCGAGAGAAATCTCGTTCTGGGATCTCAGAATAAAACTTATGAGGAACTGGATCTCGACAGGGAAGAAGGATGCATACGGGATGTGGAGCATCCTTACTTCAAGGATGGCGGGCTGGCGGTTCTTTTCGGGAACATCGCCCGCAGAGGATGTATCGTGAAGACTGCAGGCGTTGACGAATCGATCTTCAGGTTCAGCGGGACAGCGAAGGTGTATGATTCACAGGATGCTGCATGTCATGGTATTCTGGAAGGGGAGATCGAGGCGGGAGATGTAGTGGTCATCAGATATGAGGGACCGCGCGGAGGCCCCGGTATGCAGGAGATGCTCTATCCCACTTCATACATAAAATCCATGCATCTTGGAAAACAGTGTGCTCTCATTACTGACGGCCGTTTTTCAGGCGGTACGTCGGGGCTTTCCATCGGCCACATATCTCCGGAAGCGGCCAGTGGTGGAGAGATCGGTCTTCTGCAGTCGGGGGACAAAATCGAAATCAACATCCCGGAACGCTCCATCAATGTTTTGGTAACCGAAGAAGAGCTTGAGAAGAGACGTGAGAAAGAGCTTGCCAAAGGGAAAGAGGCCTTCAAGCCTTCTGGAAGGGAAAGAAACGTATCCCTCGCACTTAAAGCTTATTCTCTTTTTGCTGCATCGGCGGACAGAGGTGCGGTGAGAATACTGCCGGAAGAATAAGAGCCGCCGTATGAAAGAATCTGTTGCAAGATTGCTGACCGGGTGTCTTGAGAGCACCCGGATCTTGAGGTCTGTCGTGAGGCTGTCTGCGATGTTCTGATGTGTGCACCCTCGGAGATTACCCCTCCATATCCAGGAGATGCACCTGGTTATGTATCATACTGTTTGCGCCATGGTTGAGGCGGAACTTTTCTCCTGATCAATATTTACTTGTGGTTATCATGATGGTGGAATGCGGCAGTGTGAATTGCCGTGTTTTTCAGTGCGTTTGTCATGATTTGTAATCTGCTCCGCGGCTTTAGCCATTCTCCTTAATCACTCCTTTGTTGTGGCATATCCTTTGCGCTTTCTGAACAGCAGGGGCCTTGTTAAACTGCTGGTACAGGGGGGTGGGTTATGAAGCGTTTGGGAGTAATTGCGCTGGTGTTTCTTTCCGGGCTTGCACACGGGGGACCATTCGACATCGAGAATTTCAGAGACCGGTACAACCGCTGTGACTATCTGGTAGTCACTCCGCAGGTTTTCACCGAACAGGCGGAGCGGCTTGTGGAGCACAGAAACAGTTTCCAGCAGGATGACGTGCACAATGCGAGGCTGGCGAAAACGGAGGACTTGATCAGGGAATTCAGCGCAAGCGGCACCTCCGCTCCTCACGAGGCGCTCTGGCGCGCTTTCCAGTATGCCTACAACAACTGGTACGAACCGCTTCGGTACATTGTGCTGATCGGTTCCGATTCCATTCACTGGGACAGCACTGGTGTTGTGTTGACCAGTTACGGACTGATGCCTTCCTTTCATAACGGCTACTATGTCTACTATTCAGCTCACAGGGACACATTTGTCCAGTACTCGGATGACTACTATCTGACTGTAGACCGGACAAATCCGCTTCCTGCATTGAGACCTGACTACAATCTCCGTATCAGCATAGGAAGAATCCCCTGTGAGACTTCAGAACAGCTGGGCAATTATATTGACAAGGTGATTCGGTATGATTACTCTTTTGAATATGGTCCGCGTGGGAACCGGGCACTGCTTCTTGCGGACGATACACGGCAGGGGTCTTCATCGGATCCGCTCAGGTTTTCACACTTCACTTCGGCTGAAACGATAGCCCGCGAAACGGCTCTTAAGCAGTTCGAATTGACAAAATTGTATCTTTCCATGTATGATGTAAACGAAAACTACCGTCACGAGGAAGCCCGTCAGGTGTTCCTTAACGAGATTAACCGCGGTCAGAAATGGGTGCTGTTTTTCGGACACGGGTGTCCTGCATACGTTTCGGATGAGGTGACGGTTCATGCCAACGATGTCGATCATTTCGCACAGGAATCCGAACCGTTCTTCTTCTACTCCTTCTCCTGCAGAAACGGAGCCTATCACATTCCCTACCAGGAATCCATGGCCAAACGCTTTCTGTTCAAGGGAAGGGGCGGGGCACTGGCTTTTGTGGCCAGCACTGCACTGGAATACAGTACACCAAGCCTGTATTTCGCAAGGTATCTCTTCAGCGTTCTCGACACAGTTCCGGATGTTAGCATAGGCAGGATGACGCTTCTGGCAAAGCGCAATGCGCACAACATGGGAGTGCAGTATTATCACCTCCTGGGTGATCCGGCGATTCGTGCTGGGGGAAGGAGAACAAGCCCGGCACTGTCGTTTAGCGGAGGTAATCTGTCGGTGCAGGTGAATGAAAGTTTTTTCAGCAGCGGCACTTATTATCTGACAGTATCTTCCATTGACACACTCAGGCTTCCTGAAGATACCGCCCGTTCGTATGTCGACGGAAGAATCCTTTATACAGAAGAAAAAGAGGGCGGCAGTGTTGTGGACTTTGACCTTTCGGCTTTTTCCGAACAGCAGGTGAAGGTCTTTGTGTATGTTACCGACGGGAATGCAGAGGGGCGGGCGGATACATCATTGATCTTGGAAAACTCTTCGGCGGCGCTTCCCAGAATCGCTTCTGTACCAGGAGAAGTACGGATCCAGAACAGGGGAGGACAGCTCCGGGTTCATTATACCGCCCGCGAGCGGGGTGTATCAGTCAGTCTGGTGATGTTTGACTTGAGGGGACGGAAAATTTTCGAGAACACACTCAGTTCCCCCTCCTTTCTTCTCGATCTCAAAAAACAGGGGATTGGTCCGGGCAATTATCTGCTGAGAGTGAAGGAGGGTGAAAGGACGGTAGCCCAGAGAGGTCTGATGCTTGTTCACTAGGTGGTTTGTGGAATACGTAGAGTTCAATGCAGGGGATCCTGATCTGGTGATCAGGATCTCTCTTTAGTCTGAGGGGAAAGAATTTTGAAGAGTGTTTTTATTCAGCAGAAAAGAGATGCGGGAGGGTGAAATTCTGGCCTAATTGTTTTCCCGACGCTTGTGACTGTTGCGCCATCGTTCCGCGTTTTCTTTGATCCAGATCAGTGCCGCGTTGTCCACATCCACTTTTTTGCCCTGATTTGTCAGGCGCTGGTGGAACTTTTTGATTTCTTCAATCTGCAGCTCATTGTCCATAACTGGGTCCTTTATTACTTTTATCGGTGACTCTATCCAGAAACTGAAACGGAACCGGAAATGAAAATTAGAAATCGATCGGAACTGAAACTAATCCCGCAAGTTCGCAATCTGCGCCTTGGAGAAGGTTGCCTGAAAACTTCCGACCTTGACGCGATCTTGATTCCCAAAGCTGACGAACATTACATCCGCAGCGCTACATTTGTTAAAGAAAATATATTCGGTATCTGCGGCATCAAAGTATCTCCAACTTCCAGCCGGCACTGCAGGTCGCCGCTTGAACTGCGCTACACTGGCATTTCTGATAGCGAAGAGTATGAACTGCATGTTGCGGAAAACCGGGTACTGATTGAGGGAAAATCACCGGTGGGGCTTTTTCGAGGGGCTCAGACATTCGTACAGTTGTTCAGAAACTGTCCCGATGCAGTTCCTTGTCTGGAAATAAGTGATTCGCCGGATTTTCCCGTGAGGGGGTTTTACCATGATGTGACACGTGGGAAAGTGCCTCGACTGGATACTTTGAAGGAACTGGCCGATATACTTTCATTTTACAAGATAAATCAGCTTCAGCTCTACATAGAGCACACATTCGCTTTCCGTGATATACCTCAGCTGTGGGTGGATAAGGATCCGATCACACCCGAAGACATTCTCGAACTCGACAAATACTGTCGGGACCGGTACATCGATCTGGTTCCCTCACTTGCCACATTCGGCCATCTTTACGAGCTGTTGAGATTGAAACGGTTCGAGCATCTGAACGAACTGCAGATCAGAGCTTCCCAACTGCCTCGGAATTTGTGGGACCGGATGGCTCATTACACTCTCGATGTGAGTAACCCTGAAAGCTTTCTGCTTGTGAAGAGCATGATTGAGGAGTTTCTGCCGCTTTTCTCTTCCCCTTATTTCAATATCTGCTGCGATGAGACATTCGATCTCGGCAAAGGGAAGAATGCCGAAAGGACAAAAAAGGAGGGGGCCGGCAGATTGTATGTGGAATTTGTAAAAAAAATCATGAAGGTTGTTACCGACAGTGGCAAAAAGCCGATGCTCTGGGGTGATATTGTCGTGAAGTATCCCGATATGATTCCCGAACTGTCTGACGATGCTGTTTTCCTCAACTGGGACTATACTCCCGAGGTTAGCAGTTCGGCCGTGGATCTCTTTCGAAAGGCGGGGGTAAAGCAGTATGTATGCCCGGGAGTGCAGGGCTGGAGCAGATTCTCCAATGATCTTAATCGCGCCTGCACCAATATTTCCAGGCTTGTGAGATTCGGAAAGGCGGCAGAAGCCTGCGGGGTTCTAAATACCGATTGGGGTGACTGTGCCCATGTTAATTTTCTGGCAAACTCTTTTCACGGGCTAGCTTTCGGTGCAGCTTTGTCCTGGAGAGCGCAGGATGGAGATGATTTGCACGATTTTGACACCAGGTTCACTTTTCTTCAGTGGGGAATCGGGAACGGGAGGCCAGCCTCTTTGCTAAGGGAACTTGGTGAACTCTGTTTTTATCATTTCGGAAACCTGTACGCTTGGGTTACCAGAAAGGATTGCCTCTGGAATAAAGAGGAGCAGGTTGAGAAAATGGATGTCTCGGACCTTTGCCTGAAATATTCAAGGGCATTAGAGCTGGTGGGGGAGCTGGAAATGCTCAGGTGTAGCCAATCCGATAGACCGGTACGATTGGACTTTGATGAGTTTGTCTGGAGTGCCCGGGTTACTGCATGGATTCTTGCGCTTCTGGCATTCAAGAAAAAGTATGAGTTCTTACAGATTGGGATCGACGAACCAGTGAATCCGGAACAGCTGATAAGAGACGGTTATCTTCTGGTGATCGACTTTAAATCTCTATGGCGCAGACGCAACAGAGAATCGGAACTGAGAGATGTGGTGGCCACGTTTGTTGGTGCCTTGAACCGCATCGAGGAGATTAGCCACAGTCGGGGCAGCTGATAAGTTTTGGGGATGGAACGGCGATTGCATATTTCTGAATGAGCGAGCCCGATCAGTGTTCTGGAGGTAATGAATGATTCTGGATCAGCTTGAGAACATGCACAAATACGTGAGAATCCATCCGGCGTTAATGGCAGCTTTGGAGTTTCTGGAGACTACCGATCTGGATGGTTTCACATCGGGGCGGAGAAACATTTCCGGTGAGCGGATTTACGCTCTGGCCACTACAGGAAAGGGTAAGGGGCTGGCCGATGCCAGACTTGAGGCTCACAGGCGTTACATAGATATCCAGTATGCGGTTTCCGGCATCGACAACATCGGCTGGAAATCCCTCTCGAGGTGCCGTAGCCCCTATGGCGAATACGACAGCGCAGCAGATGTGGCTTTCTATTCCGATGCACCGGATACCTGGTTCGGTTTGGTTCCGGGAACTTTTGCCGTCTTTTTCCCCGAGGATGCTCATGCACCGCTGGCGGTGAACGGGCTTCTTCACAAGGTGGTGGTTAAACTCCTGCTGGACTGGTGAATTCTTTTCCGTTTCGAACACCTCTATTTATTTTATCCCTGCTTGGCGGTTTTCGAACAGAATGGTTTTTCCGGAAAACAGATTGGATTCGTTATGGTTTCTTCCGATAGGATAGTAGAGCAGGCGGGAGCTGTTGTGTACACAGTTCAGGACGGCAGTATTACTGTTCTCACTGTGCGCTCGAAAAAGAATCCCTCGCAGAGAATTTTCCCCAAGGGACACATAGAAGAGGGGGAGAGCGATACTGCTGCGGCGGAGCGTGAGCTTCTGGAGGAGGCCGGCGTGCGTGGAAAGAGAATCGGCTTCGGGGGCACAAGAATGTTCGATTTCAGAGGCAAGAGGTACCGGGTGAGATATCACGTTTTCCGCTACGGAGCTGTCGCGCACGAGGGGGAGCCGGGGCGGGAGCCGGAGTTCAGTACGGTGGAGCAGACCCTGGGAATTCTTCCTTTCCAAGACTTGAAGGAACTTTTGGTTCAGTGTCTTGAGGTAATAAAGCGGCGGGAGGAGTTGGAGTGATCCAGCGTTTTCAGGTTTTTCGTTTTCGATTTTCCTGAATTACTCGCTTCAGATTCCCGCACAGCTGAAAAATGCCCGGCGAATCAAGGCTGGTCCGGGGGGCAGGTGAGCGCTTCTGGGTCAGATTCTCTCCACCTCCTCCGATTCTGTGTCCTTACCTCTGCTCCAGGTTGATATTTCCCTGATATTTCGTTATAATGTGAAATACAGCTCTGAATATCGCGGTGCAGTCGTATTCACACACAGCCAGAGGACAGTTGATGAAAATATCGGTAGATGAGCTTATCCCCGGAATGTTCGTAGGGGATGTTTTCAACGATCGGGGGGTGTTGCTCTATTCTGCTGAGGCGTTGATTACAGATGAAAGCCAGATTCTCAAACTGAAGAACCACGGGGTCAGGACCGTTTATATCTATCCCGAAAAAGGGAGCTCGGTTCACTCCGCCCCCGTTCCAGCGGATGAAACTCCCGCAGAAGAGCTGAAAGTCGCCCGTGATTATCTGAGTCAGCTCAAAAGGGCTCGCAAGGTGTATCTGGGAGCGGTTTCTGTTACTCAGCAGGTGGCAAATTCTATTGTTCAAGCCAAACCTTTTGACCCTCGCATTATACAGTATGCAGACCGGTTTGTGGATGAGGTGCTGCGGAGTCCCGATGTTTTTCTGGCGGTCTGCAGAATGAAGAATTCTGATGAGCGTCTCTATATCCATTCAGTGAATGTGGCTGTTCTGACTGCTTCCGCGGCTCAGTATCTGAGTTATTCACAGCAGGATATCACACAGTGTGTCATAGGGGCTCTGCTTCATGATCTGGGTATGGTAAAAATCCCCCGAGAGCTTCGGGAGAAAGGGAGGGGACTTACAGCCGCCGAATACGCACTGGTTAAAAAACATCCCCTCTGGGGTCTTGAGATGCTCAGCGGTATGGGAGAGTTTCCCGAACTGTCCAAAAAAGTAGTGGCTCAGCATCATGAAAGGTTAAACGGTAGCGGTTATCCCCATCGCCTGAAGGGGGAGCAGGTACTGGAGTATTCCTTTATTTGTGCTATTGCTGATGTGTATGACACGTTGGTGACCGCTACGTCTTCCCGTCCCTCGTGCCTTCCTCAGGAGGCTTTGGCTCTTATTTTTCAGGGTGCGGGAGAGGAGTATCCGAAGGAGCTGGTCGAGGTGTTCACCAGATTTCTGGGAATCTATCCCGTGGGCAGCTTTGTGAAACTTGAATCAGGTGAAATGGGCCTGGTGATAAAGAACAACCGCCACAGTCTTCTCACACCTTCTTTGATTATCTGCCATGATAAGCGGGGAAAAAGACTTAAAAAGCCGTTTTTCAGGGATCTATCCGCTCCTCGTTTCGAATCCACTCCCATGCCGTGGCGAATAGAGCAGTCGCTCAATCCGACCTCTTATGGGATCGAAATGGATATGGTCCAGGATTGGTTGAGTGGTAAAGCCTGCTCTGCGGAAACCACAATGGTTTGAATGCTACTGAATCTGTAAGAAGAGAATAAACGGAGGGGAGAGGATTTGAACCTCCGGTAGGGTTACCCCTACGCAGGTTTAGCAAACCTGTGCCTTAAGCCGCTCGGCCACCCCTCCAAATATCGAGGAAATTTAATATAATATATTTCATTCAATATTCAACAATATTTTCTGTCTTTATCTTCAATAATGTACATTCCAATACGTCTGATATATATAAAAAAATTAGCTGTTTCGGAAATGTCACAAATTACTATTTTTTTTTAATGTTATCAATTTAACTTTAATATATAATTAAGTTAAACAGATCTGTAGCTGATTTTCTTAGCTATTACATCCGTTCGGATATGTTTTATTTTGTAAAATCAATCTGTTATAATCTTTCGTTTTCTATAGAGGACTCATACAATCTGTATGGATTACAAATACTTGAGGGATACATACTACCGCTACCTCCGCTACTTTCTGGCTAAAGATGAGACTACAGCCACTACTTACGATAAATATATGGCTCTCGCTTACGCTGTGCGGAGCGAAATGGTGGACCGTTGGATCAAAACCCAGAAAAGTTACCATGTGGACTATCCCCGACGGGTTTACTATCTCTCGATGGAGTACATTTTCGGTAAGAGTCTCTATCAGAACATGGTGAATCTGGGTATTGAGCAGCCTATACAGTCGGCAGTGCGTTCACTGGGTTTCGATATTGAAGAGCTGTATGCCAAGGAGGATGATTTCGAGCTGGGTAATGGCGGAAAGGGCAGGGTGGCGGCCTGTCTTATGGAGTCTATGGCGACTCAGGGCCTTCCGGCAATGGGTTACGGTTTGAGGTACGATTATGCCCAGTTTCAGCAGGAGATCAAAAACGGGGTTCAGTTAGAAAAACCCAACGACTGGCTTCATCGGGGGCATCCCTGGGAAATTGTGCGGCCGGAATACGGCTGTGTGGTCAACTTTGCCGGAGATATCGAGAGAGTAGATGAAAGCAGACCTCTGGGGCCATATGAATGGAAGAATACCGAAATCGTGCATGCTGTCCCCTACGATGTGCCGGTGGTAGGGTATAAAAACGAAACCGTGAATACCCTTCGGCTCTGGTCTGCACGCCCTTCTGAGGAATTTCTGCCCGATTATTTCAACCACAACGATTATGTCAGGGCTTGTGAAGAGAAGTCCCAGTCAGGACGTATCACGAAGGTACTGTTCCCAGAGGAGGACGTGAGAAGGGCGCATGAGCTGAGGATCCGTCAGCAGTACTTCTTTGTCAGTGCTGTTGTTCAGGATATCATCCGCCGCCATAAAACTCATCATAAGAAAATTCTTGATCTCGACAGCAAGGTGACCATTCAGCTGGCGGGGAGCAGGTGTGCACTGGCGATTCCGGAAATGATGCGGATTCTCATCGACAATGAAGGGGTGCCGTGGGAGAAGGCCTGGGAGATGACCCGGAATGTGTTTGCCTATACCAGTAATGCCGTGCTCAGGGATAATCTGGAACTGTGGCCTGTTTATAAAATCGGTCAGACTCTGCCCAGGATTATGCAGATTATCTACGATATAAACCAGATGCATCTGGACAGTATAAAAGTCCGCTACGGAAACAACACCGAACTTCTCAGAACCCTTTCCCTTATCGAGGAGGGGGAAGTCAAGAGAATCCGTTTTGCCGATCTGGCTGTGCTGGGATCTCATTCGGTCAACGGAGTGTCGATGGCTCAGACCGATATCCTCAAATCGCTTATTTTCCCCAATGCTGCTCTTTACTATCCTGAAAAGTTCAGCTGCAAGACTAACGGGGTTGCTCATCGGCGCTGGCTTCTTGTTGCAAACAGGCCACTTTCCGAACTGATCACCAAAACAATCGGTGACAGGTGGGTAAGAGATGCGGAGGAACTGGGGAAACTGGAGAAGTTTTTGGATGATCAGCGGGTGCTTAAAGAATTGAAGTATATGAAGGGTAAAGCCAAAAACGCTCTTTGCAGGACCGTAAAGAAGCATCTGGATATTGATCTGGACAGTACGATGCTTTTCGATATCCAGAGCAGAAACATACACACCGCCAAGCGTCAGGTGCTCCACATCCTTTACATTCTTCACAGATATCTCCAGGTCAAAAACGGCGGCGATGTACGCAGCCGGAGGACCCATATTTTTGCGGGGAAAGCCTCCCCTTCAGATTTTCTCGCCAAGCAGATAATTCATCTTATTCACGTTACGGCCGATCTGGTGAACAACGATCCGGATGTGAAGGACAAAATGCAGGTTGTCTTCATTCCAAATTTCGGAATGACCTGGGCCGAGGAGGTGATTCCGGCGGCAGATCTTTCAGAGCAGATATCCACTGCAACCCTGGAAGCTTCCGGCACCTACAGCATGAAATTCGCTTTCAACGGTGCGCTTACGATCGCAAGCCGCAGCGGCTCCAATGTGGAGATGATCCAGAGAGTGGGGGAGGATAATATATTCGCATTTGGAAAAACCGGTGAGGAGCTTCTTGAAATGGAGCATTACAATCCCGCCGCAGTGATTTCCGGCGACAGCCGACTTCAGAGCATATTCTCCCTGCTTGAAACTTACGTTCCGACCGTGCAGGAGGGCAGCGCAATCTATCCGCTCATCTCCTCTCTGCGGGATTCGGACCGTCAGTTTGTTCTGCTTGATTTTGACGATTATGTGCGCAAGCAGGAGGCTATTGATGAACTCTATCAGGACGGTGCCGCCTGGGCAAGAAAGAGTCTGCTCAACATTGCAAGAATCGGGTGGTTTTCAAGTGACCGAACCGTGCGTGATTACGCACAAAACATCTGGAAAATTTCCGTATGAGAAAAGAGAGTGATCTCACTGGTGAATCCGTAGTAAGCGGGTGGGGCATTGGTAAAGCGTATTTCGTGGGGAGGGCTGTCAGTCAGACCATCACCGTGTCTATTCCCCGTCAGGAGGTGGGTAATGAGATCATGCGCTTCAACGAGATCAGGGACAGAGCAAAAAATGATTACCACCAGCTTGTGAAAGAGCTTGGTGATCAGTCCCCGGTAGACTCTTCCATTCTTAATATCTATGAATACATACTGGATGATCCGGCGTTCATCGGGCAGGTGGTGGAAACAATTTCAACCAGGCTTTACGATCTGGAGACTTCCATACGGCTGGTGTCCAACGATTTCATAAAGCGTTTCGAATCTGCCGGAACCTCCTATTTCAAGGAACGCAGCAGCGATATGGTCGAGGTGTGCGAGAAGCTTGTCTCCTATCTGCACAAGGATGAGGGACGGGCGATCACCTTCATGGATCCCGTGGTGCTGGTGGTGCTCAGGACCTTCACTCCGACAGACATTCTTTCCTACGACCGGTCGAAGGTGAGTGCGGTGATCACCACCAGCGGTGGCAAGACCTCCCACGCTGCAATTCTGGCGCGCTCTTATAACATTCCGGTCATTTCCGGTGTGCGGAATATTACCGACCACATACGGCCCGGAGATGAGGTCCTTGTCGATTCAGACAAGGGTGTGGTTCACATCCGTCCGGCAGCGCCTCTGGTAAGCAAGTACAAAAAGCACACCCGTCAGCAGGAAATCTACGAGGAACTGAAAGGCAAATGGAAAAGGCCGGTTTACACTAAAGACGGCATCCACATAGAGGTCCTTGCCAACATTTCTCTCCCGGAGGATGTGGAGGAAGCGGTCGACAACGGAGCTGACGGGATCGGGCTCGTCAGAACAGAGTATCTGCTTTCAAACCGTAAGGAAATGCCCTCCGAGGAGGTGCATTTCGGCTACTACGATGCCATTCTCAAAGCAAGTGACAAGAAACCCTGCACCATCCGTCTGATGGACATAGGGGGGGACAAGATACCTCAGTTTTTTGAAATGCCTGCGGAATTCAATCCATTCATGGGTTGGCGCGCGATAAGGATTTTCCTTGAACGCAAGGAGATCTTCGAAACTCAGATCACCGCCATTCTCAAGGCGGGAGAAGGCCGCGATTATTCCGTAATGGTTCCCATGGTGACTACACTTCAGGAGTGGGTGGAGGCCAAGGCATTCATCAGGGAAGTGGCCCATAAATTGAAGATGAAGATGCCCCGGTGCGGGGTGCTTTTCGAGGTGCCGCTTGCCATTCTCGAGATGAACACGTTCATGAAAGAGATCGATTTCGCATCCATCGGAACAAACGATCTCATACAGTATCTCAGCGCCGCAGACCGTAACAATTCAAAGGTGAACTATCTGTATAATCCGGTGGAGCCGGCTTTTCTGAGGATTATCCGCAGCGCGATCAAGTGCGCAAACGATAACGGCAAGCCTCTTTCCATCTGCGGAGAAATGGCTGGTAACCCTCTACACACAGTTCTTTTGGCGGGCCTGGGTCTGCGCCGCTTCAGTGTTATGCCCCGGAATATTCCTATTATAAAAGAACTCATCGCCAACATAAGCTTTGCGGAAGCAGCCGAGAGCATATCCCATATCGACGCTATCGAATCCACGGAGGATATGCGTCAATGGCTTGTGAATCTCAACCGCCGCCTTCTGGGCAGTGCCGTGCACAAGGTGCCACTTCCCGAGGGTGTGGTGTAGTTTTTCTGTTCAGGCGTTCTCAGGTTTAGAGTTCAAATTTACTGCTATTCTGAGTTATATTCAAGGTATTCCTCATAGCTACATGTCTGAATATTATTGGAATGGCGGAGTAGTTATTCTATCATAAACGGGAAAAATTGCTCTTGTACGCTACATTATTTACAATTGTGAATATTAAGAGACCGCTAATACCTGACTGCTTATGCCCTTATGAACAATACTGTATTCTGCTTTAGATTTAGAAAACATTTCATACTAGGCTACCTTGCCCTTTCATGTCTTGTGAATACAGTTCCATTTTTGACTCACCAGTTACCAGATGACTTACGCAATGTGTATGTCGGTGCGACGATCCTCTCCAATGGTGGAAATCCCTACGATGATATCACACTAAAAAGAACATGGATTGAAATCACAAAAGAACAGGGAATTACAGGGCCCGGATCTTCCACTCCTCCCGGTTTACCTACACCATTATTGTATTCTCCAAATGCATTGGGTTTCTATATTCCGTTTTCATGGATTTCTTGGAATGTTCTTGCTCCCATGGCACAATTGATGTCTTTATTATGCATTTTCATCGCTTCGTACTTTTTTGTGAATGCCGAAAGAAAAGACCATCTTCCGGTTACCCTCATGCTGCTTGTATTATTGGCACTCAACGGAACCGGGTGGGTAATTGGAAATGCTAATCCCGCCGCTTTTTCTCTCTTGTTTATAGCTATATTCTATTATCATTTCAAGAAAGGTAAAGTACTGTTATCAGGTGTTTGGCTGGGTCTCGCAGCAGTAAAAATCACACTGGCATTCCCGTTATTTGCTTTTCTAGTGGCGCGAAGAGAGTATAAGGCCTGCGTGATTGGAATTGTGGTTGCAAGTATTCCGTTGGCTGCATATATCGGAAACGGCAGCGTTATTGGAGCCTTTGCTAATTGGTTGGAAGTCACTCAGGACTTCTCTCATCAGCTTCTTACTTTATCACCCAATAATGAAACACTGTGGCACGGATTTGATGTTTGGCAAACATCTCATGCCCTTTTGGATTATACTTCACCAGTTTCTGCCCTCGTGTCTTTCTATTTGCATTCTTTTGGTTTCAATTTCAATCCTTCGGTAATAAATTATGTTGTCTATGGTTTCTCTTTTGGCATCGGAATCATTCTGATATATCTTTATCGCAAGGGGAGAATCGGCGATTTATCATTAATCGTTTTGCTCTTCTGTCTTGAATTTCTGAGTAACTATCATTTGATTCATGACAGTTTTGTTTTGATTGCATTTCTCTTGTTACTTTTACCTGAGATTTCATACAAGCAACAATGTATTCTGATCGCTGCAACCTCAATACTTATTCTGCCTTTCAATGGTTTTTTCATACATTCAGGGATACCAAAAGAATTCTATCTTTTCTTCTTCAATATACCATTGGTTATATTGACTGTGCTTTTTGTGATAATTAATCACGAATTCAAGAAATATCGTAGATGCAAAAAATTAGCATGCAATCCCTGTCCCTTGTGAGCAGAAAAGCTAAAAGCGACAGCGCTCTCTCACATTTATGGATTAAGTGTCAAATCAGCATTGGATCACTCTGAATTGAATAAAGCTGAACACTTTCGAGGTGGAAGTTTTGTTGTGTGGTGTAATCTTAAGCCTGTGAGAGCGGAATTCACCCTTTACGGTTCTGGACTGCCCATAGCGTGGAGTGAGAGGGGAAGCCTGATATCTTGCTAAGATCATTTGAAGACTTTTGACTTCTTATGACTGTGAATGCTTCCGAATGCTTCTCTCAGTGCGCTCAGCGGGCCGTAGACAACAAGATGGTCTCCGGTCAGAATCGATTCCGTTCCCTGGGGATTGGGAATCCAAAGTTTCGCCCGCTCGATCCCCAGAATCAGAATTCCTTCTTCTTTGAACCCGCATTCGGCTATTGACAAGCCCACTTTCGGGTGAGATTCTTTTATGGTTGCACGGACCAGTCCGTAGCCATCCAGAAGATGCAGCAGATCCTCCGTGCTCATTTCATCGAATACCGGCGACTTGACAAGTTTCGATTGAACGAACTTTTCCCAGCGGTTCATGATTTTGTTTCGGGAAAGGATTCGGTAGACCAAATACCCTCCCACGAGGAGAAGAACGAAATTGAGAGGTTTTCCAAAACCCTCGCTCTCCACGAAGGAAGAGGTGGTTGCAACGATAAGGGCCACGATACCGGCATTTCCGGCAATGATCAGCACGGATATAATTTTTCTTCGAACTGGATGATTTATAACCGACTCGGCTTCTTTGGTTGTGAATCCGGTTCCGGAAAAGGCTGAAAGGGCCTGAAAACGGGCTTTGCGCTGATCAAGTCCGGTCATCATGAGTGCAATCGCTGCCGCCCGGACGATAAGGAAAGAGAATACGACCGTAATAAGAGCCGGAAGCAGGTAGTAGGAACCGCGCATAAAAAGAATGTCCTTTATTTGCCGAATAGTCCCGGAATCGGCCAGGCAAACGCTTCAAAATACTTTCATTACCGAGTTAATAAAAATAGCGCAGGGCGGGGTCAAAGACAATACGGTCAGGTGCTTCAGAATTCTCAGGGGGCTCAGTGACTGAGCCCGGGCCCGGTTACTCCAGAGATGCGAGCTCGCTTATCTCATCGGCAGTCAAGGCTCTGTTGTAGATGCGCAGATCGTCAATGCAGCTTTCAATCAAGGCTGAGGGTAAGCGCAACAGACTGCAGACAACAGCAAACGTATTTTCAGCTTCTCTCCATCCCGATCAGCCTAAGGAATTCGCTTCTGGTGGCATTTTC
>JBKHHW010000195.1:0-5692 GCA_046538945.1 Chitinispirillaceae bacterium
AAACACCTTTGGATGTGACATGGTAGTGGACCCGGGGAACGATGATGCGTGGCTTTGTGCACATGGGAGTTCTCCCTTCTGTTTGTGTGTGGAAGTGATGTAATGGGGGACGGGAAAACAGGGAGCAATCCCCGGGCCATCCCAAAGGTGAATTAGGATTGCATCACAAAATCACCTCTGGGGAGAACCTGAACTCCTCCCCTGCTCTGTACCACAGTATAAATATCCTGGCACATCTCCACACTCCATTCTATAATCAAAAACACCAGCCCTCACATAACAGCTCCATGGAGGCATCCTCATGAAAAAAACTGCTATCTTCCTGCTCCTCTCCCTCTCCTTGCTCCAGGCACAGACCGACCGCTCCGAATGGTTCCAGTTCTATCTCCCCTGGGATGACACCACTCAGAACATCACCAATATCTCCTCCCTCCTGGATGCACCCGCCGGCAAGCACGGCTTTCTGCAGATCGGAGAAGACGGCAGGTTTCGATTCCAGAACAGTCCCCAACGGGTGGTGTTCGCCGGTGTGGTGAATGTGGCCGATGCCTGTTTCCCCGACACCAGCGTGGCGAGGGCAGCGGCAGGGCGCATGGCCAAGTTCGGAATCAATCTGGTGAGAATACATCTGATTGACGTGGATTATCAGCACGGATTGTTCGAGCGGTCCACAGTCAACACCATCGATCTGGATCCTGAAAAAATGGATCGCATGGATTTCTTCGTCAACGAGCTCAAGAAGCGGGGCATATATGTGAATTTCTGCATTCAGTCCGGGCGGGTATTCAAAGAGGGTGACAGTCCCGATTATCCGGTGGAGAACGAACAGTCCAAGTATGTGACTCTGTTTAACGACCGGCTGATCGAGCTTCAGAAGGATTACGCCCGCAAAACCCTGGATCACGTGAACCCCTATACCGGCCTTGCATACAAGGATGATCCCGCCGTGGCACAGGTCGAGCTCACCAATGAGAACTCTCTGTTTCTGGCATGGGTTTCATGGGGCAACAGTGCCATTTTCGGGGATGTGGAACATGGAATCGGGCCGGATTATTCGGCGCAACTGGATTCGCTTTTCAATGAGTGGCTAAGGGAAAAATACCAAACCGATGCAGCTGTGGCAGAGGCGTGGCAGGAGAAGATGGTATCGGGTGAGGAGCTTATCAACAATCAGTCCTTTGAAGCGAATTCTTCGGGATGGTCGCAGCATGTTGAGACCTCCGACGGGGCAGACGGCGTAATTTCCAGGGACACGACAGAAAGCTATCACGGCAAAGCCTCCCAGAAAGTTATGGTGAAAAGCCGGGGGACGGAGAACTGGCACATCCAGTTCAATACCAACACGTTCTCCGTAGGGGAGGGTAAAAGCTACCGCTTTTCATTTTATCTTAAATCCGATGAGGTCGGACCCTTTCAGATCGAGCTTCTCAAGAATGCGGTATGGACCTGGTACGGGGGAGAGGAATTCACCTCCGATACAGAATGGAAACGCTATGAATACTACTTCACCGCATCTGAAACGGTGGTGGATTCCATGCGTTTCAATATCAATTTCGGAACAAGCAGCGGCACTTTCTGGATCGACTCCGCCAGCATCAGAGAAATGGGTCTTGTTGGAAGAGAGGAAGGTGAGTCGCTCGCTCGAGGCAATTACCGCCGGACAAGAAGTTCCGAATTAGGCAAATTCTCGTCTGAACGTATAGGTGATAATGCCCGCTTCTATTTCGATCTGGAGGGGAAATACATTTCCACCATGACTTCCTTTCTGAAGGATTCGCTCGGGATCAAGGTACCTGTGACATTCACCAACAACTACTTCGGTCTGGCCTCCATCTATTCGCAGTCTAGGGCGGACTACATGGATGCACACCTTTACTGGGATCATCCTCATTATCCCAACGGATGGTCCGATGTCGACTGGACCATAAAGAACAAGCCCATGGTGAAGGACCCCTACGGTGCTACCATCAATTCACTTGTACTGTCCAAAGTCGAAGGTAAACCGCTTGTGTTGAGTGAATATAATCATCCCTACCCTCAATCATATCAGTGCGAGGCGCCGGGTTTTATTTACGCCTATAGTGGTTTTCATGATATCGACGGGGTGATCTGGCATGCATATATCGATTATCATCAGAGATACGATCAGGAATACCAGGACCTGTTTTTTGATGTGGGTATGAACCCGGTAGTGATGACCCAGCTGATGCTCAGCGTCCCCTACCGGACTGGCAGAATAACACCTGCTGTGGAAACGATAACCGCATCCTATACGGAAGAGGACGTATTTGAAAATACCAGAATCTATAAAGATTGGCCGGTGGTGAATATCGAAGGAAAGAGTGACAAAACCACCAGTTTTCTTCAGAACAGCTTTATTCACGGAGATTTTGATGCGGAGCAGACCGGAGTAACTGGTGATTTGAGTGACCCGGGCATGAATGTCACCTCCTCCACCGGCGAACTGAACTGGAACGGAAGTAGTGGTGTGTTCACAGTGGACAATCCTTACTGGCACGGAGCAATCGGGTTCCTGGGTGGCAGAAGTGTGTCTCTGAGCCGAATGGGTTTAAGTGAAGTGACAACCACAAACGACAGGAATTTCGCTGCCGTTCACCTTCTGTCTATGGATTCTCTTGAGATTTCTTCTTCCGAGCGGATGCTGCTTCTGACCTCAGCCCGTATAGAAAACAAGGGACTTGAATGGAACAGTTCTCAAACGGGGCTTATCGACCACGGTGGCAGCTATATTCTCTGTGAACCAGTGCGGGGTAGAATAGCTCTCAAGGGGGCAAAGGATTCCATCCATGTGTACGCGCTGGACCCCCGAGGGGAGCGTACGGAGGAGCTGGAAGTGGATTTTTCAGGGGACAGCGCAGTGTTCCAGCTTAACTCGAATACGCTCTGGTATGAAATAACCAATACTGGAAAGCCCGTAAGCAGCATTATACCTATCGATAGAACTTCAGGGCTCCGATTCAGAGTGCAGGCCGGAAGTAAAAACCGTTCGCTTCATTTTTCGATTCCCAGGGATGGAAGAGTAAGTGTTGCAGTTTACGGAATCGATGGAAGAAAGTTCGGGGCGGTTATAAATGATAAGCTGCTCACTGCCGGTGAACATATGGTGGATCTGTTCAGGAACAGGTCTGCAAGGGCCGATGCCGCATATCTGGTGAAAATCACGTATGAAGGCAGAACGTACACCGAAAAGGTGATTTCGGTGGGTGATACCTTCTGAGTACACAATTTGCCCGGTCAGTGATAGATTTCTGAAATCTTTTTTTCAAATGGTGAAAATCGTGAATCCACACCAGTTCACCTCCTGGCAGATGGTGTCACCCCGGAGGTAAATTTGTGCTGCAGCACAGAGTCACCTCCGGGGCAGGGACTGACCTGTCTGTCTTCTCTCTCAGTGTTACCGTGTTTATCGGCTCCCGAGCCCGGTTTCAGGCATTGAACTTGCGTCTGGTCGGATCACAACGTGACAATATGCTATTTTTAGCAATTCGGGAGTGAAACATGGCCAGACCTGGAAAACGAATCATATTACTGTTGCTGATTTTGGCTTCATCGATAGGAGTCTATTCATTTATTGAACCTTATTGGTTGGAAGAAAAGACCTACGTTATTTCTGATTCCGACATACCTGCTTCTTTTGATGGAACGAAGGTCGTTTTTCTGACCGATATTCATCACGGGCCTCTTTTTTCCCGGTCCCGGATACGAAATCTGGTGGATAGGGTTAACCGGCTTAGGCCTGATATCGTGCTGCTGGGAGGGGATTACGTGGAGGGTCACCCGAAGTATATTGAGCCTTGTTTCGAGGAGCTCTCAAGACTCAGGGCAGCGTATGGAGTTTACGGCGTACTGGGAAATCATGACCACTGGCAGGGTGCCCGTAGGACCGCTGAAGAGATGGCCAGGGCCGGTATCAAATCAATCGACAACGGCGCTTTCTGGGTAGAGAAGGATGGTGAGAGGATTAAAGTAGGCGGGGTGGGGGATCACTGCGAGGATGTGCAGCATCTGGAGCCCACGGTTGCCGATGTGTCGGTTGATGATTTCGTGATGCTTGTGACCCACAGTCCTGATTATGTGGAGGAGATGGAGATGGGCAAGGTGGATCTGGCTTTTGCCGGACATACTCATGGTGGTCAGGTAACTTTTTTCGGTTTGTTTGCTTTGAAACTGGTTACTGACTACGGTGAAAAATACAGAACCGGTATGGTTTCCACCCGGGGAATGAAAACTATCGTGTCCAATGGAATAGGAGTGACCAATTTGCCGATAAGATTTTTCGCCAGACCTCAGATAGTCGTTGCGGTATTGGATACGGAAGCTTAGAGATATTGCCTTCATCGGGTTACTCGCATTTAAGCCTGGTCTATTCAATTTTATGTACCCAAGACACTGGATTTTTAAGTGTGTGGATGTGATCCCTTTTTGCCCGGTAGTTGCTCCGGGTCCAATCAATGCGTAATTTTTTCAGATACTTAAAACAAAAGTGAGATGGGAATAAGAATATGCTTTACAGAAATTTCGGACATTTGGATCGGAAAGTATCGGCTTTGGGACTGGGCACCATGCGTTTCCCCATCGTAAAAGACGGTGGTCAGACAAAAGTGGATGAAGCAAACACGATCGAGCTCATTCACCATTGTATTGAAAACGGTGTGAACTATATCGATACTGCCTGGCCGTATCACAATGGAGAAAGTGAAGAAGTCGTGGGCAAAGCTCTGCTCAACGGATATCGTGAAAAAGTGATTCTAACCACGAAAATGCCCTGCTGGCTTATAGAGTCACCATCCGATTTCGACAAATTTCTCGATCAGCAGCTTGAGAAACTCCAGACTGGTTACGTTGATTTTTACCTTCTTCATGCACTCTTCACCGACCGCTGGGAGAAGATGCTTACCTTGGATGTATTCAAGTGGGCTGACAGGGCTGTAAAGGATGGTCGGATTAAAAGTCTGGGATTTTCTTTTCATGACGGGCCGGAACTTTTCACTCAGATTGTGGACAGTTACGACTGGGGAATGTGTCAGATCCAGTACAACTATGTGAATGAGAATGTCCAGGCTGGTACAAAGGGCCTGAAATATGCAGCGTCAAAGGGTATACCCGTAGTGGTGATGGAACCGCTTCTGGGCGGATTTCTGGCAGATCCTCCCGGAGAGATTGGAAAGATGATCAGGGATAAAGGTAAAGATCCGGTTGATCTGGCACTCCGTTGGTTGTTCGACAGGCCTGAGGTGTCCTGTGTGATAAGCGGCATGTCCGATCTGGAACAGGTAAGGCAGAATGCCTCAGTTGCTGCCCGGGCAGAAGTCGGAAGTATGTCACCTGAAGATATGGCTCTTGTAAATGAAATCAAGAAGCTTTACCGCTCCTATCATGTGGTCCCCTGTACTAAATGCGACTACTGCCAGCCCTGCCTCTCAGGTGTGCGTATCCCTCGCATTTTCGAGATATACAACGAAAGCCGTATCGAAGGTAAATTTAAATCTGGTCAGGCAATGTACAACTGGCACATGAAAGAAAGCGAAAAGGCGAATAACTGCACCGGCTGCAAATTATGCGAATCCCACTGTCCTCAGAAGATCGGTATTGCAGGCTGGATGGAGAGGATTCATCGGGAGCTGGTGCTTTGAGGAATGACAGGATATTTTGTAGTACATACTAGACCTGT
>JBKHHW010000196.1:0-5669 GCA_046538945.1 Chitinispirillaceae bacterium
CAGCGCCTGATACTTGCGATGCTTTATTATGATAAAGCGTCACACCAGGCCGTGGCTGATTTTTTCGGATTGAGCTCGGCTCAGATCGTCTATTCCAGAAAATTCCGGATTCTCAGGGCTCTGCGGAAAGCAGTCGTGAAGAAACTGAAAGAGCTTCATGCAGTTTTCTGAAAAAAGGAGAAAGATTTTTTTCCTCTTGCCGTCTATACTTGTAGAACAGAGGAGGTGGAGATGGAAGGGATGGGATGTGAGGGTCTAAAGGAGGTTATCAGAGGTGACGCGAGGGCACGGGATGCCTTCGTGCGCCGTTACGATTTTCTGGTGCGTTGCGTCGCCCGCAGGATCTCTCTCAAGGGCGATGACATCGCACCCGAAGATATCGAGATGGAACTGTGGAGAAAAGTGTTTGAAAACGAGTGCGCTCTTCTCCGTTCCTTCAAGGGCAGGGGAAGTTTCGAAGGGTATCTGAGGTGCTGTCTCGCGTGCCGGGCAGTGGATATCGCCAGATCCATTTCCAGGTCTGAAAAGCGCAGGCGCGATTTTGACACGGCGGGGCAGTCTTTCGATTACCGCGACACTGTTGCGTGGGGCATATCCGGAGAGAACCTTTTCAGTAACGAATTTGAAACATCCGAGCTGATTTCTATTTTGAAGGAGGCTGTTTCGGAGCTGCCTTCGGAAAGTCGGCTTCTCATCACTCTGCTTTACTACGATAGCGCCAGTCCCGCTGCTGTGGCCGCGGTTCTTTCTCTGAGGTCGAAAGCGACCGTGTACACCCGTAAATTCAGGATCCTCACCGCACTCCGCACCGCGGTGCTCAGGAAAATGAAAAGGCTGTCAAGAGCAGCCTGAATCTCTTTTACGCTCCCGCGTTCTGCGGGAGCGGCTTGTCTGAAAATAAACCTGTTCCGCAGAAAAACGCTGCGGGAGCATTCCGTATCAATCAAGGATGGTTATTATGTCAACAGAACTCATGATCCGTTATTTCGCCGGGGAACTGGGTAAAGAGCAACGGTCAGAAGTCGAGGAGTGGCTTTTGGAGCATGATGGGTACAGGAGGGATCTGCTTGAAATGTTGGAGGCTACGTTCAGCGCCGAACGCTGAGAAGTTGTGTGTGTGTGAAAAGAGTAGCGATGCCGGTAGACTATAAAATGATGTAATGCGATGCAGGTACTCTAAGAGGGATTATTCTCGATTTCAATCATTTTTTAATTCTGCAAGTCACCGAGAGCTGCATCCCGATGGGATCGGTCTGGATCTGATTTCTGGTTTTTAGCTGTAAGTAGTTTTGTGGATTTTTTGTTTCACGTTTTCTTTTGGTCAGATGTAGTGAATCATTACGTTTTCCAGGAAATACCGAAAGATTTTCTCCTTTCTGACGTCTTTTATGGGTAGAAGAACGGAAGAAAGGAGCTGGAATGGAACGCGGAAAAGAGAGAAGCATAACGAGATTGCGGACTAGACTGATGGAGAGAGTCCGCCTATGGAAGAAATCCTTCAGAGTCCCGGTATACCTGAGGCTTATATATCTGGTCAGGGTGTTAGAATTCACCAGGAAATTCACCGACACTCAGCAGGTTACCACGGCCATCTCTTTTTTCTGTGAATCTGAAGCACGAATGATTGTTGATATATGCTTGGCCTGGATCAAAAAGCAGTGTCCTGGAAGAGAGGTCGAATTTGAGGAAAGCAGAGATGATTCGGGGGATTATGCTCTGCTTGTATACATGTTCGACAGGTGCCGTCCGGTCAGAAGTTTCATGTATTCACTTCTGCTGGAGGCACTGACGGAGGGCTGCAGGCATGCAAAGGCCCACAAGGTTGAGATGAAGGCGATGAACAGGCGGCTCGATGAGCTGGCCAGAGTATTTTCTCTCAGCAGGGTTGAACGGGATCTGGTGTTTTATTTTCATAATAACCAGGTCGACGGAGTCGTGTGCGAACTTTACGAGTGTTTATCGAATCTGATGCACATCAAAAGCAGGTACATGATTAGTCATTTCGGCAGCCGCCCCATCTCGATACTTACGGGAATTCGCTTGAGTGACGTGAACAAGGCACTGAGTTCTCACTCGGTGCTCAGGCGACTCCAGCTGATCAACGATGAGGGTGATCTGGCTTCCGAAGTCGAGGACTATCTCACGGGCAGATCCAAAACGTTTGTGAATGAATACTGTTTCCGCCGCTTCAAAGGCAAAGCTCTTCCGCTCGGTATGCACATGGTCAGCCCCGACCACCTGGATACGGTATTGAAACTCACCTCCCTGAGAAGCAG
Organism: Chitinispirillaceae bacterium; assembly: GCA_046538945.1. Classification (GTDB taxonomy): domain Bacteria; phylum Fibrobacterota; class Chitinivibrionia; order Chitinivibrionales; family Chitinispirillaceae; genus JAEZKC01. The sequence goes on from JBKHHW010000196.1 coordinate 2,277, forward strand.
TTCCCGCGGGATCAATATTCTTCTTTACGGCGAGCCGGGCACGGGTAAAACCGAGTTCACCAAGTCTCTGAGTCGCCATCTGGGAACCGAACTGTATTTTGTAAACAGTGGAAGCCTGGACGCTAATCCGTACGTCACCAGGCTGAGGTCGCTTACCGCGTGCATGAATGCGGTTGATCATTTCAGGACCATGCTGGTGGTTGATGAATGTGATTCTCTGCTGTGCAACAACCCCGTTACCGGCAACAGCGGAAAATGTCTGATCAATTCCATACTGGATTCTACCCGCGGGCTTGTGTTCTGGATAACCAACAGCATAGATATGCTCGACTCCTCCACGGCACGTCGTTTTGATTTCGCCGTCGCGTTCAGGAAGTTCACTGAAGACCAGCATATCCGGGTATGGAAGAACAGCCTGCAGCGGCATAAGATGAAGAGGCTGCTTTCCTCTGAAGATATCAAACAATTTGCCTCCGCTTTCAAAGTGAGTGCAGGGACTGTGGATACCGTTCTGCGCAACGTTTCAGCTTCTCTTGAAAAGGGGATCGTAGGGAAAGAGAGCTGTACCGATATGATCCGCACTATGCTCAAGGCTCAAACCGCTCTCAATGTGGACATCCCCCGGGAAGAAACGAAAGCCGCTGACCAGTGTCATAACTACTCTCTCGAGGGGCTCAATATCCGCGGCAATGCCCAGCAGGTGCTGTCGATGATCGATAATTTCAACACACGGCTCAAGGCTCAGGATCCTGCCCTGCCGGTGAAGAGCATGAACCTGCTGCTCTATGGGCCTCCCGGAACGGGCAAAACCGAATTCGCCAGGTATCTGGCGGGCAGGCTTCAGCGTAAGCTTGACCTCTGCAGAATGAGTGATATCCTGGGCAAGTACGTGGGGGAGTCTGAAAAGAACATTCGCGAGACGTTCGGCAGGGCTCAGCGCAGGGGCGCCGTGCTTTTCATCGACGAAGCCGACGGTTTGCTTTGCACAAGGGACAATGCTCATCACACCTGGGAGATCACCCAGGTAAACGAGCTGCTTACCTCCATGGAACAGTTCCGCGGCATTCTTCTTTGCGCCACCAACCTCAGAGATCACCTCGACAGCGCATCACTGAGGCGTTTCACGCTCAAGCTGGAGTTCGACTATCTGACTCCCGACGGGGCTGAAATTTTTTACAGAAGGATTCTTGCCTCTTTTGCAGAAGAGAAGGTGGACCAGGAGGTTCTGCAGAAAGTCCGTTCATCAGGTGCACTTACACCCGGCGATTTCAAGAATGTGCACTTTCAGGTCTCGTTGACAGACAGGGGGGAGGTGTCACACGAGATGATGGTTGACCTGCTGAGGTGCGAGGCTTCGCAGAGAAAGGGCAATTCATCGAGGGTGATCGGGTTCTGCGGGAAGGGGAGAGTGAAGTAGGGGAGGGGAGAGCTCTTGAGAGAAGAGAGCTCAAGTTTCGACGAGCTCAACATGGGCGCATTTTTCCGATCGTGTCTGCTTAGTTATAGCCACCCCTTTCCAAGCTCACCTGCGAAAATCAGATCTCCAGACAACCCAGAGACTGTGGGGACGGACTAATTTTTTCTTTCTGAATCGCCAAAACAGGTGCTATTATTTTGTTGTAGTAGGAGCGGCATTTATTAACAAACATTTGTAATCTTTTTTCGATTCTGGATTGTGCCTTACAACTAACCACCACTCTCTTGCATTTGAATCCATGCGTTTATATCTTAAAGATACACAAACAACATCATATATCAAAGGCCCTTTAGTTGATACTCTGATTTTTTCTTCTTCCAATTTGCTTTTCTGGAAGTGATGCGGCCCAATAATCTACACGATATGATTTCAGTACTAACAGCTATCAATAGGAAGAGTACTGAAAATATTTTTGCACCAAATGCTCCGAACTATTTAAGTCTTTCTATAACTCGCGATGGAATTTTCTTTTCATTATCATCAGCATTCATCAGGGCCGAGTAAATCTTATAGTGTTCACGTGCTTTTTTCTTTTTTCCTAAAGCATAGTAAACATCGCCGATATTGAGATGTGCAACCTTTCTTTCAGGAAATTTTGAAACAACATCATACAACATTTCAAGCGATGCTTCATATTCTTGATTTTTTGCTAAGAAAAATCCGTAATCATTGAATATCGCGATTGTCTTCTTATTTAGTGCCCCTTTCGGGCCATAAAGGATATACGGCGACAGCATTTCGATAGCCTTTTGTACCTGCTTTTTTCTGTAAAATTTCAAGGCAGCATTATGGGCAGCAGTGATCTCTTTTACATACTGGTCAAAGCTTTGAGCACGCACCAATTTATCAGTCCGGATAATGTATTTGCCTTTCCATGGTTTTTGTTCTTCTTTAGCTGAGGCACATTTAATATCCAGGGTATCGTCATCGTATTTCCAATTTAATGATTCTTTGCCGTCTTTACATTCTTCATGCACCACAAGTGGAATAGCTTTTGGGGTCAATGGTTCTATCTTCTTCTGATCTTCCCTCAGCAATATAATGTAAAGGCCGACATTTTCTATGCATGAAGTTTCACCATGCATCTCATCAGTAATTTGTATTAAAGAGTCTTTAAGCTCTATAGCATAAATCTTCCCTTTTTTATATCCTTCAAATATCCTGCTTATAGTGTCAACATTCGTACCTCCCCAGGCAACACGGGTTGTTGGCGCAGTCTCAGAAATTTTATTAGTCACTATTCCCTTATTGTTCTTCCAATAAATTAGAACCGGCCAAGTGTTCGTAATTGTGGATATTTCAATGTCCCTTGGTACAATTATCTGAATTTTATTATTCAACGAAAACAGTGTATCAATTGCTATCCGCTCTACTGACGGGACGATGTCCATTTTTATAAGAGAGTTCCGGAAATCATCATCATTTCTGAAAAACTTTGATTCATCGGCAAAAAGGATTACCGATAGAAAAAGTAAAGTATACATTACTTTTAATAAATAATAATTCATATTCAGTCTTTCGATGCCTATTGAATCGAAAAGTGTATTCATCCAGAAAGTAATGCCAGGTGCCTTCAACTAACTGAACCCTGATGAGTCCGTTTGTCTTCTCACAAAAATAGTTCACACAGGCTCTCAACCTTCAACTTTTTTTATCCGTTTATACACTCTATTCGGAATGATGTGTGCTTTTCCATCGGATTCCATTTGTTTTCTATACTTTTTATAGGATATTACAGCACTCACTTCGTTTTCTATCTCCCAATACGCATCGCCGAGATTGAGATAGGCGACAGTGCGCCCCGAGTCAGTTTTTATGACTTTTTCAAGCATATAACCTGCTGTGACAAGGGATTCTTCTTTTTTTGAAAAGAAATATGCAAGATCATTATATTTTTGTATGTTTTCTGATGATAC
>JBKHHW010000049.1:0-19605 GCA_046538945.1 Chitinispirillaceae bacterium
TGAACGTTGAACGCTATTTCATATAGATGTATTCCAGATTATGCAGCAGCCCGCCATTGGTGGAGGGGTTTACGTTTTCATACTTGTCCCACAGGCAGTGTATGCGCTCCGGAAGAACGGTATAGATAAGAGGTAGATTATCGGCCGCTATATGCTGCCACTCATCGTAGAGTTTCTTGCGCTTTTCCCTGTCGAGTTCTCTTCCGCCAACTTCAAAAATCGAATCGATTCTCGCTTCCCATTCGGTGGAAGGCTTTTTCTGGCGGGGATACCACATGTGAAGAGTCCCGCTTGAATGCCACACGTTCTTGCCGAAATGCGGTTCAACTCCTCCGGTAAGCGCCAGAAGAATGGCATCGTACTCAAAAGGCGGATTGTCCATCTTCTGAATGAGACTGTTAAACTCAAGCTGCTGGAAATGAATCTTCATGCCGAGGTCCTGCAGGTCCTTACGGATCATTTCAGCAATCTTGATACGGTTGTTGTTTCCGCTGTTGGTCACAAGCGAGAATTCGACTGTGTTCCCGTCCTCGTCCTCCAGAAAACCGTCACCGTTCTTGTCTGTGAAACCCTCCTTTTCCAGAATTTCCAGAGCCCTTTTCGGATCGTAAGGATACTGGGGAACGTCGGGATTGTAGAAATATCCCTCCGCCGGGGTCATGGAGGAGCGCTGAGGGTAACCCAGCCCGTTCATCACGACATTAATCATGCCTTCCTTGTCGATAGCGTGCGCGACAGCTTTGCGGAAATTGGTGTTGCGAAACCATTTGGATTTGACCGGATCGACATACGGTTTGGCGGTTTTGGGATCTTTGTCCAGAACCTGATTGAAGAAAATAAAACTGCTTCCAGTGGCAGGTCCAAGACGGTAAACTGTGTAACCGCTGTTTTCATCTTTTTTGAGTCCGGGGTAATCCTCCCCGCGGGCTGCCAGAAAATCGATCTCCCCCTGCTTGAACTTGAGAAGCTGTGCATTCTGATCGGAAACCAGAAGATAGATCAGCTTGTCCAGATAGGGCAACTGGTTGCCCTCCGCATCCTTTTTCCAGTATCTGGGATTTCTCTTCAAAACCACTTTCTGGGAAGACACATAGGATTCAAGCATCCAGGGACCGTTTATCACCATGTCTTTTGGCTTTGTCCGGATGTCCAGAGCAGTCGAGAATGTCTTGTTGCGGACCATTGCGGCGTATTTGTGCTTTGGAAGGATCTCCTGGCCCATCGAGCGCAGAAAAGGAGCAAAGGGAATCGGAAGGGTAAACTGGACTTTTGAGCTGTCTACCGCTTCGACCTTCATATGCTTGCCTTCGAAGGTGAAAATGTCCCTTGCCGAGTTGGGACTGATATCCATATTGTAGATAAGGTCGTTAAAAGTAAATTCCACGTCATAAGCGCTTATGGGAACCCCGTCAGACCACACAACTCCCGGTCTCATGTAAAAGGTCCAGGTGAGCCCGTCTTCACTTATCTCCCAACGCTCGGCAAGAGCCGGTTCCACTTCAAGAGTGACTCCATCAACGGCTGTGAGCCCTTCGTACATCAGATTGGTGAATTCGGATGTGCTTGTTTCTGTTGATGTTATGGGATTGAATGACTTGGGGTCGGAGAAGCTCGACAGAATGATCTCCCCGCCGGGCTTTCCGATGGAGGGTTCAAAACTTTCAGCTTTCTTCTGAAGAACGTCATAGCTGTTGGCTGCCGAAGAAGCGGCCTGCTTTGATGCATCATCGGAGGACTTGCTGCTGCAGCTGGCTGTAAAAAGGAGTAAACTGCCGGTAAGAAATGCTCCGACAAATCTGTTCATTATCAATCCTCCGGTTCTAAATGTTCTTTTTGAGTGTTCAGTGCCCGGAAATTCGATGGGTATGTATCTACTTCCCGGTCGTAATCAGAAATGTATTATTGTAATATATCACATAACTGAACTCATGCACAACAGGGTATGTTTCTATATATGAAATCATTCCACAATGGTGAATTTTCTTCTGATTTCGCCCTTCTCGAAGGCTTCGAAATGCCACCATTCTATAGCCAACGGATGAAACCCGGCCTGAACCATGACTTTCCTGAGAAGTTTTCTGTTTTCAACATGCTCACGGGTGAGCTTACCCTCCCGGAGATACTTCTTCTCAAGGCGCGGCTGGGACAGAGGGCCGAAATGATCGATCGGGGTACCCATATCCAGCCGCCTGCCGTTTGAATCGCAGATGGTGACATCCACTGCGCATCCATAATTGTGCATCGATCCGGTGTGCGGGTTGGCAACATATCTCTGTTGGGGTGTACCTTTCACCACATCCCACATCTTCTGCTGGACATGTCTGGGACGAAGACCGTCTGCAACCAGAATGGTCAGGTCGGGACGCATCTTCTTGAGCAGGCTGTTTGCCTCGGCAAGCTTTCGCGCAGCATCCGCCTGAAGATAACATTCCTTCAGTTCGCCGTAGAGGTTTATCCCGGTGAAATTTCCCGGATCGGCGTACTTCAGCTCCACACGGAGGGTGGAATCTACACTCCGCACGTCAACCATACCCAATGCTTCCAGTCTGGCCCTGTAGTGCTCGATGGATTGTACCGGCTGGCTTCCAAGCGGGAAGAGAAACGCTGCACCTATGAACAGCAGTGCTGGGAGGACAAAAGAGATCTGTTTTTTTTCCGGGTTCTGACATTGTAAGATCATATTGTACTTACGACTATGTTTAAGTGTTTATTGCACAATGAGTTAGGATCACTTTTTCTGTCTGCTCAGCCAGACCAGCCCAGCGTTGAAGATAATGTCGTGATTGCCGTCATACAGTTTGATGATCGCATTGGATGACTGCCTTTCATACACCTGCTCGTAACCGGCATCCCTGAAAAGCGAATCCGGGTAGGTGCCCTGCAAATGATCCGGGAGCTGCAGATTTTTATTGATGTAAGTGATCTCCTCCGTTGTGAACTTGTCCTTCTCCCGGGCCAGATCATTGAAGGCCTGAAGAGAATGCCCTGGTGGAACAAATACGTCTTTGACTCCGGTAGCGATATAGATCTGAATCTTTTCTCCTTTGGCGTTTTGAAGATATCTGCTCACACTTCTCTTTTTGCACTCTTTGTAGGCTTCCGTTCCCGGTGTGGGCGCCCCCCCGCAGGAGTTTTCGATATGCCGGGCGTAACCATGCCTTGAATTGCGGGTGGTTTCGTACCACTGAGTGAGGTCATACACCGGCACCCATGCTGCAGCGGCAGTCCAGAGCTCAGGATAGCGTCCCGCCATGATCAGCGTGGTCATTCCCCCTCCCGAAAATCCGGTGATATAAATCCTTGATTCGTCTACATTTGCAGTGCTTTTAGCATATTCCAGGGCATCCAGAATATCCTGAATGGCCAGCTCCGATGCCGTGGATTTGGAGTTTGTGTAGGGACCGCGGTAGTCGGGATGAATGAAAACCCAGTCATTTTTCACCGCCCACACTCCGAAAGGAATGCTGAACTGTTTTTCGTAATCGGAATTCCAGGAGTGAAGGGCCACAAGGAGGGGCTTTTTGTGTTTGGATTTGGAATCATAAAATAGTGCAGGCTGCTTTTTTCCGTCTGCACTCGATGTAATGGTGATCCGTTGCGCCTGGGGAACTGCCGTTTCCCACGCTTTGCGCTTGGGCATCCGGTTAAGGGGCGAGCGGGCTATCCGGCTGAAGGATTTGTAGTATGATTTATCCAGCAGTGACACCGATGGATGTGTCTGACCCGTTGCTCCGGTACAGTGGAGAAGCAAAAGGGTGAATAGAGCAAGTATCCTTTTTTTCATATATTACAGAGCTTTCTAGTTTTTAGGGTACAGTATGTTTCAGCCCGGGAATCAGTTTGATAACCGTCACGATAAAAAGAGATGCTCCGAAAACCGCAAGTGAGAAGAGCGGGATTCCTACGGCGGGGCGGTACATGGTTTCGCTCAGGGTGAACCCCAGCATTCCCTGCTTGTAGACAGCTATGACAATTGCGTGCACCAGAAATATTCCCGGTACACAGGATGCCGCCCAGGATATAATACCCGCTTTGCCGCTATTTTGAAATGGAATGCTTTTGATCAGCAGGTAAATTGAAAATGCCATCAGGAAAACGTTGGGACTGTAATAGTTGAAGAAATAGGGCTCGAATTGTCCGTCACCCTGAACGATGGTTAAATCATACGTGCCCAAAGCGGTCAGGAACAGACCGGTGAAAAAGAAAAACAGGTGAAGCAGCGTTTCTTTAGCGCTCAATGTGATATCCCTGAGCAGAAATCCCAGGAAGAAATAGCCCAGATAGTAGTAGGGCGAATATGCTGAACCGTTTGAAAAATAAAAATTCAGGTCGAAGTACTCCTGAAGGAGAGGGAGGATGGATGCGGATAGAAACCAGAGCAGGAAAAAATAGAGCGGATTTATTCCTCTGGCCGCCAAGAAGTAGGTTCCCAGAACCGGAGCAAAGAGATAGAGAACAATAAGCACGTAGAAAAACCACAGATGGTAGTAGATGGGCCCTTCGATGAGCAGAGAGAAAAAATCAGAGAACAGAAGGTCTTCACCGTTTATGTGGATTCTCCAAAGAAAGTAGACAAAGCTCCACAGGAGAAAGGGGAGGAGTATCCGCTGCAGCCTTCGTTTGAAGAAATGGGACAGGGAGCCGTTTGCTTTGGGTATAAGGAAGGCGCCGCTTATCATGAAAAAAACGGGAATGCACCATCGTGAAAGCGAGTTGTAGATATTGCCGGCCCACCAGAACTGAGCGCCTGCCCTGTCGTAGCTTACAAGGAGGGGGGCGGCTGAATGAATGGTGATCACACCCATTATTGAAACGATTTTGAGCAGGTCTGCCCAGAGCAGACGGCGGTTGTTTGTCATAAGATATCCGAGCGGTTAGAGTAGCTTTCCGGCAGAAATTCAGAATATGCAAATTCAGTGCCGCGGAGGCGTCCCGGAGGTGAAACAGGGAAAAAACATCTCCGGGACGCACCAAAACCCCGCCTCTGGCCTCTGGTATTCCAATTGCTCAAACATATCCATGATCCGTTTCACCCAGGAGGTAAAATCATGAGAAAACCGATACTCTTTCTCTCTCTGGCACTGCTCTTTTGTGCCCGAACAAACGCCCAGGAGGTGCCCCGCTTCGAACTCGGCGTGGTGCTGGGGCAGGAAACCGGAGTGAGCGGCAAATACTGGTATACCCCCCGCACCGCCGTTGATGCCAGTGTCGCATGGGCCTTCGGTGATGAAGGATTGCTGGCTGTGAACTCCGACTATCTCCTCCATCCCCTGTTCTTCTCGCTCTATGAGGGCGACTTACCATTGTATATCGGGGTGGGAGGAGGCATAAGAATCAGTGATGACTGGTTTGCCAGAGTCAGGCTACCAATAGGGCTGGAATATCTTTTTCCCGGCTTCCCCCTCAGTGCTTTCGCGGAAATAGTGCCCGCAGTGGAGGTGCTCCCCGAAACCGGTTTGGACCTGACCGGGGGGGTGGGTTTGAGATTCACACTGGGTAGTGTGGAAAGTGAATCGTAAAACGCCGGAGGAAATTTTTGGAACACTGTAATCCTTTGGCACCGCCCTGGTTTAACGGGTGCTCCGAAGGTGAATGTCTGCAGGATCGAACTTTACCGGAAGATCCGTTTGTGTTCAGACCTTCCGGTATTCCCCACAGATGAATGTTCATTCACCTCGTCCTCTGCTCTGACCGGATAATTTGAGGGAATACTGTTCATCTCCGCAGGACTGAAACTCCGTGCATTTTTCCTATTGAAAACATCATAGCCGTAGACCTCAAGGGAGCAAAGAGGACTGTCGGGAAGAATGTCCTCTCCTCTGACCATGCGTTCGTAGATCGACCAGCTCAGGCTTGAGCGAGTCCTTGTTGGGAAAAAGGATAACGTGCTGTCCCCGAGGGTATTCAGGCTGTCTCGGGTAAAGGGCGACAAAAGGTTCAGTAAATCCTGCAGGAAGCGGTTCAACTGATGGGAAATCCCCTTCTTCGCCCTGCCCTGCTTCTGAAGCTGCAGCAGCATTTCGGGGGGATCGACTGCTGAGCTGAAATGAAAAAAGACAAAAAGAACGGCCGTAAACAAAAACCGAGAAAATTTAGTCTAGGAAACCACCTGCTTTAAATCGTAAAATATGCCGTTATCGACAAGAAAAGAATTCAGTCTGTCTGTATTCCGGATGAACTGCTCGTGCTTGACCGCCAGAACAACCGCTTCGTAAGCCCGGGGTTTAGGCTCTGCAAGAAGCTCGACCCCGTACTCGCCCTTGACATCCGCCGGGTCGGCAACCGGATCGTATACATCCGTAACTATTCCGAAATCATTGAGTTCCTTGACTATGTCGATCACTTTTGAATTGCGAATATCCGGTACGTTCTCTTTGAAGGTGATTCCGAGAATGAGCACCCGTCCATCCATGACCCGCAGCTTTTTATGAATCATCTTTTTAATGAGTTCCCGCCCGAAATAGCGTCCCATGGCGTCGTTAATGCGACGGCCCGCCATGATGATCTGGGGATGATGACCGATCTCGTCAGCCTTGTATGCAAGATAGTAGGGGTCGACACCGATGCAGTGACCTCCCACCAGTCCCGGCTCGAATTTGAGAAAATTCCATTTTGTTCCTGCCGCCGCAAGTACATCCCTGGTGCTGATTCCCATTTTATCAAAAATTATCCGAAGCTCGTTCATGAGAGCAATATTTATATCCCTCTGGGTGTTCTCTATCACTTTGGCAGCCTCGGCGACCTTGATTGAGGGCGCTCTGTGCACACCCGCCTTTACCGCTTTTCCGTACACCTGGGCAACTTTGTCCAGAGTTTCGGGCGTGTCTCCAGCAACGATTTTGGTTATGGTGGACACCGTGTGCACCTTGTCTCCTGGGTTGATTCTTTCGGGAGAGTACCCGACGGAAAAATCCTGCTTCCACTTCAGACCGGATACCTTTTCAAGAATCGGCACACACTCTTCCTCGGTCACACCCGGGTAGACCGTGGACTCGTAAACCACAATCGCACCCCGCTGAAGATTGGCTCCCACCATTTGGGATGCTCTGTACATCGGAGTGAGATCGGGTGTTTTATGCTCGTCAATGGGAGTGGGAACCGCTACAATTATGAATTCCGCACTTTTTATTACTTCCGACTGATTCGAAAACTCGATCCCGCTCTCCTTGAGCGTCTCGGGGGATGTCTCTCCGTTTGGATCGTGAAAGCTCTTCAATGCTTTGATTCTGCTCTCTTTGACGTCGAATCCGACCACCCGGAAATATTTCGCCAGCTCGACAGCGAGCGGTAATCCCACATATCCCAGTCCTACAACGCAAACGTTAGGCTTGTACATAAGAACCCCTTCTTAAATGATGCCAGACACTGTTGTTTACCCTTTTCAATGCAACTGTTCTGCCATTCATAACTGGTCTGGTGGAATATGGGGGTTTGTTCAGGAATTGCAACCGGCATAATAGTTTACATACCAATCCACAAAACGGCTTATTCCCTCTTTTATGTCGGTGCGCGGCTCAAATCCCAGCTGCTTCATTTTAGATATATCCGCCACTGTGGCCGGAACATCTCCCGGCTGCATGGGCATCATGTTCAGTGTAGCTTTGCGGTTGAGCTTTTGTTCTATAACTTTTATGAAATCAAGCAGTTCCTCTGCTCTATCGTTGCCGATGTTGTAGACTTCGCAGGGCCTGGGGTTATCAAGCACCTTCATAATCCCGTCAACCACATCATCCACATAGGTGAAATTCCTCTTCATTTTGCCGTGATTGAAAACATCGATCGGCTTTCCCTCCAGAATAGCTTTGGTGAAAAGGAAAAGCGCCATGTCCGGTCTGCCCCAGGGACCGTACACCGTGAAAAACCTCAGTCCCGAAGTGGGCATCTTGAACAGATGACTATAGCAGTAGGCGGTCAGTTCATTGGAGCGCTTGGTGGCTGCATAGAGCGAAATAGGGTGATCGACCGGATCATTTTCACTGAAGGGCAGCTTGGTGTTGGCACCGTAAACCGAGGAGGAGGAAGCATATACGAAGTTCTTTACATCATGATGACGGGCAAGCTCAAGCATGTTCAGGAATCCCTCGCTGTTGGATTTCTGATAGGCAAAGGGGTGGCTCAGAGAGTAACGTACTCCAGCCTGAGCCGCCAGGTGACACACTTTCTGAGGACTGAACTTCGAAAACACCTCTCTGCACCCTTCATAATCGCAGAGATCCAGTCGGTGGAAGTGAAAGTTGTTGTATTCAGCTAAAAGTTCCAGGCGCTTTTCCTTGAGTGTGGGATCGTAGTAATCGTTAACCGAATCTATCCCCGCCACCTCCACTCCCTGGTCCAGAAGTGTCCTGGTGAGATGAAATCCTATGAAACCCGCATTCCCTGTTACCAGTATCATCTTATCGCTCCCGTGAATATCTTGGGTTTAAGGGTGTTGTCTCCACCAGCTGTCAGAACTCCCCTTGAAAGTTCAATCGTGCGGTAATGGTAGGGAGCGATCAGGTGAAGATCGTGAGTTGCCATTATAACTGTGGTACCCCAGGAATTTATAGTCTGGAGTAAACCGAAAATTTCTTTGGAAACAGTATTGTCCAGGTTTCCGGTGGGTTCATCCGCCAGAAGAATCCAGGGCTCGTTTACGATAGCCCGGGCAATGCATACCCTCTGCTGTTCTCCGCCGGAGAGCTGGGCAGGGTAATTGGAGCACTTGTGACTCAGTCCCGTATGGGCAAGCACCTTGAACACCTTGCGCTTCACGTCCCGCTCGGGAGTTCCGGTGACCCTGAGAGAGAATGCCACGTTTTCGAAAACGTTACGGTCGTTGAGAAGCCGGAAATCCTGGAACACGATCCCCAGCTCACGGCGCAGAAAAGGCAGATCTTTGTGACGGATGCTTTTTGAGTCGTATTCAGAGACGAGCACCTGGCCTTTGGTGGGTTTCTCCTCCATGTAGATATGCTTGAGCAGCGTGGTCTTCCCCGCACCGCTAGCACCTGTAAGAAAGACGAACTCGCCTTTGTCTATGAAAAACGACAGGTCCTCCAATGCCCGGAACCCGCCTTCGTACTCTTTGGTCACATGAGAAAACTGGATCATGAGGCACCGTTCTTCCGGAGAAGGAAATGAATCCGCTCCGAACGCGCAGAATACCTTTTTAAGGAATAGCCGTCCCAAATTCCCTGTACGGAGAAAAGGTGGTCCGGTATGATCTTCTCTATCGCCGGTACGGAGAAGATTTTCTGCTGATGTCTGTCGAATAACTTTCGGTAAAGGTCAGAATGCTTTTCGGACTGTTTATAGATGGTGAAATCGTTGTGCTGAACAGAACTCATTTCATCGTAGTAGCTGTGGCGGACATAGCTGAAATCCCCGAAATCCTCGAAATCGATGAATTCATTGAAATGCTTGATCGAATTCTCTTCGGTTGTGATGTCGAAGAGAAAAAGGCCTCCTGGCAGAAGCACATCCGCAACAGCCTGGAAGAGAGTGGCATACTCCTGCGGGCTGCCCAGGTAGTTGATCCCGTCATAGAGAAACACCACCATCCCGAACTGTTTTTTAAACGGCAGAAACTGCCCGTCCGCAGCGCATACTGGCAGTTTTCTTTTCCGATGAGCCTCGCGTATCATGGGAAAAGAGAGATCAGATCCCAGATAACGATATCCCAGCTTGACCAGCCGGGAGCCGAGAACTCCCGTTCCCGCTCCTATTTCCAGAATTTCAGGATTGGGAAAGGCGCTGAACCGGGCAACCACTCTTCTTATCAGCTCAACCCAGTCCTCATACCCCACATGACTCATAACCCGGTCATATATGGCGGCCAGTGCATCATACTGCATGGACATCAGATCCTTATGTCAATGAATATCTCTTCACGCCACTGGGCTACCGCTTCGATCAGCTTTTTCTGGGCGAGAATCTCTTTGGCTTTTCCTGCTATAATGGTGTAGTCGTTTTCAATGCTCATCTTTCTGTCTTCTGTGCGCTCGTTGACCCTGTAGACGGAGATCATGTCGTTTTCTTTAACGGGCTTGCTGATCTGTCCCTCTTCCAGATTCCTGGTCGCCTCACGCACCGGAGAAGGCAGATCCAGCAGCGATACCCATCCCATGGATCCACCCCGTTTGCGGGTGGCCTCATCAGCACTGAGGCTCTTTGCCGTCTTGGCGAACTCTGCTTTGTCCTTTATCGCCTTGCTAAGTGAATCAAGCCGGGCCATAATCTTCTGAAGCTGCTCATCACCCGGTTTGACTCCGATGAAAATCTGACGGAGCCGTACCTGGTTCTCCTTCTTGTCCAGAACCTCGATGATGTGATAGCCGAGTCCGGTCTCGAAAGGTTCGCTCACCTTGCCCACGGGCAATCCGAATGCTCTTTCTTCCAAAGTCGGCTGGGAGGTGGATCCCCTTGACAAGAAGCCCAGATCTCCGCCGTCCGCCCCTTCAGGACTCTCGGAATGCTTTTTGGCCAGTTTTTCGAAGCTGGCGCCCTTGTCAAGCTTCTTTTTGATGGACGTTATCTTGTCGAACGCAGCCTGTTTTACCGAAGCGGATGGGGCCAGCTTGAAACTGAGTTTGGAAAGGTTCACACTCTCACCCACACTGGGCAGACTGTCCTTGTATTCGGTATAGAACTGTTCCACGTCGCGGCGGCTCACTCTGGTGGATAAGAAATATGACTGCTGAACCTTCTGCTTGAGAAGCTGCTCCTGGATGGCTTTGCGGGCTTCGGACTTGAACTGTGGGAGACTCTTGCCCTGTCGTGTGCGCAGCTCCTTGTCCAGCTGCTCCAGAGTAATGTTGTTCTGCTGAAGAAGCATGGCGATGTGGTTGTTGAGTGCATTCTCCACCTCTTCATTGGTGACGGAAATGGTGGAGTCCTCCTTGGCGTGCACAAGCAGCACCTTGTTGTCGATCAGCTCTTTGAGAAATGACCGATTCATCTCCTTCATGTCGACCGAATCGGGTTTAAGACCCATCTCGCCCATCCGCATAAGCGTGTATGCTTCCAGTTCGGACTGCAAGATGATCTCGTCTCCTACCACGGCCGCTATGCCGTCAAGCTTCTCCTGAGCGGCGAAACTTACTGCCGCCAGAGCGGTTACCATTACAGCTGCAATACGCCAAATCTTCACAAAAATCTCCTGGTGGTTGTCGGCTTGTTAAAAACTCCCTCAGCGACTCTGGGCCTCGGGTTCATTCTCCCCCGCGGGCTTGTCAGACCCGGGAATCAGATCAAAATTGAATTCTACGTCTGTCTTGAGGCGAAGCTCGGCAATGAGTTGTTCCACTTCACCTTTCTGACTTGCATTGGATAATTGGCTTACGATTTCATCTCGGACCTCTTCCTCGGTGGCGATCCCGCCCTGCTCAAACTTGCTGATCACACGGAGAATATGATATCCCTCCTCCGTCTTCACCGGACCGATAATGGAAGGTGCGGAGGCCGTGGTTATTGCCTTTCGCAGAATGGGAGGAACGTCATCGAGGACAATGAAGGGCGTGTTGTCAAGATCGTTTGAAGGATACTTCGAACGCAACGTCGCCACTTCCCCGAAATTATCCTCATTGACTCCTTTGCGCACCTCCTGCGCCGTCGCCAGTTCATCCACTACGATTTCCTGATATCTCACCACATCGTGCTCGCGGATGAAACGCTGCTTGTTTTTTTCATAATACGAGCGTATCGCCTTTTCACTCACATCCTCGTTGTTCTTCATGGAACAGCGGTTTATCATCTCGGCGCTCAGAAGATCCTTTTTCATCTTCTCGAGCTTGGCCTTTATCTCCTGTTCCCTGTCGATTTTCTGCCTCAGGGCTTCCTGATAGAGAAGTTCGGTACTGATCCACTGCCTCACATAGTTGACATTCTGCTCATGGGTGATCTGTTCGCTGTACTCCGGTGGAATGCTGTTGAAAAGGTCGTCCAGAGTCAATACACTCTTGCCCACCCGTGCAATCACAGGACTGGAAGGCTTTGACGAGCACATCGCAAATACCAGAACTGAAAAGAGTATTACGACCAGTGCTGAGTGATATTTTCCAACTGCCTTCATTAACCACTTTCCTCCTAACCCTCTTGTAGCAGTACAGCGAAACTTTCCGATGAAGAAACCTGATTGCTTATCAAATGCCTCGGAACACCATTATATATAAAGATATATGATGGCTCCTGTAAAATGCCAAGAGACCCTAAGCTGCCGCCTGCTCGGGGACCGCAACCGCTTTTTCCAGCAATATCGCTATTTCCTGTGCCTTTTGAGTGACTGAATCGGCGGCAAGAGGGGTCTTGAGCTGAACCTGGGCGTCGTAGAAAATCTCGAACTGGTATTGCGAGTTTTCAAAAAAGCACCTGATTCTCTCTTTGGCCGTCTCCTGATCACCCTCCACATACAGCGTAAGCATTCCGTCCTTGCCGATCGCCACCCTTGAACAACCCGCCTGTCTTCCAAGCACCTTGAGCTTCATCATGAGAATAAGCGCCTTCACACTTTCCGGCAGAGGGCCGAAACGGTCCGAAAGCCCCTTCTCAACCTCCGCCAGCTCGTCGACATTCTTGACCGATGACATCTCCTGATACACGGAGATCCGGGTCGTTCCGTCGGAAATGTACTCTGTGGGAATGTAGGCCTGGAGCGGAATCTCAAGCTTAGTCTCCGGAAGCTGAGGTTTGGATTCCTTCTCTCCCCTGATCTCCTCGACCGCCTCCTGAAGAAGCCTGCAGTAAAGCTCGAAACCCACCGCGGCAATGAAGCCGTGCTGACGAGTTCCCAGCAGATTTCCGGCTCCGCGGATCTCAAGGTCCCTCATCGCTATCTGGAACCCGCTTCCAAGATCCGTGTACTGCTCAAGCGCCCGCAGCCTCTTGAGCGAATCCTCCCTGACCTGCTTGAACGGAGGAGTGAGAAAATACGCAAAGGCCTGCTCCGATGAACGCCCCACTCGTCCCCTCAGCTGATAAAGCTGGGACAACCCCAGGCTGTCGGCCCGGTTGACCACTATAGTGTTGACGTTGGGAATGTCGAGCCCGTTTTCTATTATAACTGTGGATAACAGTATGTCGTAACGCCCGGCGATGAACTCTTTCATGATCTTTTCCAGCTCATCCTCGTGCATCTGACCGTGAGCACTTATGATCCTGGCCTTGGGCACAAGCTGTTCAAGCCTGTCCTGAAGAGCCGGAATGTTTTTTATCCGGTTGTTCACAAAATAGATCTGCCCGCCTCTCTCCAGCTCGTTTTCTAAAGCTCCCTTCACCAGCTCGTCATGGTATTCCGAGACCCGGGTCTCGATGGGCAGACGGTTGCGGGGCGGAGTGTTTATAATCGACAGATCCCGTGCCCCTACAAGTGACATGTGAAGCGTACGGGGGATAGGGGTGGCGGTCATGGATAGCACATCCACCTTGTAGCGGAGCTGCTTGAGCGCCTCCTTGTGCTTCACTCCGAAACGCTGCTCCTCATCCACAATCAGAAGACCGAGATTCTTGAACTTTATGTCCTGGGAAAGAATTCTGTGCGTTCCTATGAGAATGTCCACATCCCCTGACAACAGCCGCTCAAGGGTCTTCTTCTGCTCCTTGCCTTTCTGAAACCGGCTCATGGGCGCAATCTTCACCGGGAAATTCGACATCCGTTCGGAAAAAGTGGCATAATGCTGAGCCGCCAGGATGGTGGTAGGGGCAAGAACAGCAACCTGATACCCGGACATGACCGCCTTGAAAGCCGCCCTCATGGCCACTTCGGTTTTCCCGAAACCCACGTCTCCGCAGATAAGCCGGTCCATGGGTTTGCCCGATTCCATATCCTCCTTGACCTCTTTTATGGCCCTCAACTGGTCTGGAGTCTCCTCGTAGATGAATGACTCCTCGAACTCCTTCTGCCACAAGGTGTCGGGCATGAATTTGATGCCCTCCAGAAACTGACGCTTGGCGTAGAGAGCGATAAGCTCGTTTGCCATCTCCCGAAGACTCTCCCGGGTGCGCTTCTTGAGCTTCTCCCAGGATGATGTGCCCAGTTTGGAAAGCGCCGGGGCGATTCCCTCCTTGCCCACATACTTCTGGACCTTGTGAAAATCCTCGACCGGCACGTAAACCTTGGCCTTATCGGCGTACATGATCACCATACAGTCCGAAACGCTCTCGCCGGTCTGTATTCTCTCCACCCCGATAAAGCGGCCTATCCCGTGGTCCTCGTGCACGATAACGTCCTGAGGCGAAAGGGCATCGAACCCGCTTATCGGTATGCCGCCTTTCTGCTTTTTGGTCCTGATCGGGCGGTAGGTGCGGTTGAATATCTGAGACTCGGTATACACCAGAAGCTTGAGCTCTTCGCTGATGAACCCGTGGTGAAGAATGCCGGTACAGATCTCGATAAAGGAGGATGCATCCCCCAGAAGCTCAGCCATCCTCTCGGCATGCCCGGTGTTGGGGCTGACAAGAACGCAGCGATAGCCGTCGTTATTGTGAACGCTGATATCCTCCACTATGGGATCCAGCTCGCGTCTGAGCTGTGGCTGTTCGCTGAAATGAACAGGAAAGGTTTCCGTATCTTTGGGAAAATCAAGGGTCTCCAGGTATATGTTATTGTAGAAGCCGAGCTCCTCCTCCACCGTTTCTTCCCTGAAGAGAAGCTTGTCGGGAGGAGACACCAGAGGTGCAAACACTTCGGGAACCCGTTCCAGGTGACGAACATAGTTCTGGCGAGCCTCGTCAAGCCTGCGGTCAACCGGCACCAGATCATCCCAGATGACAGTGGCATCGCCGGGCAGGTAATCGAGTATGGAGGATGACTTGAGCTCAAACCAGTGAAGGAACCACTCTATTCCCTCCAGATCCCCAACGCTTTTCCACTGGTGCTCAAGCTTGTGAACGGCGGAAACATCTATACCCTTCTGTTCGCAGTACAGGGTCATCTCATCCAGTGCGGAGGAGATCTGCTCGTCTGAAAAGCAGAATTCCCGCATGGGCATGATTTCCAATGACTTATGCGGGGAAAGGCTTTTCTGGGTGAACACGTCGAATCCCCGGATCGATTCTACCGTATCACCCCAGAATTCAATGCGGTAGGGGTGATCAGAGAGAAACGGGTATATATCCACGATTCCGCCCCGGATGGAAAAGGTCCCCAGGTCAGTAGTCTGGTTCTCCCGGTGAAAACCTTCGTCAGTGAGCCACTGGGACAGATCTGATATGGCCACCTCGTCTCCGGGCTGCAGACGGATTATCGAATTGAACAGAGTCCGACCCGGCACAAGGCGCTGCATGAGTGTGGTGAACGGGGCGATAACCACCTGCTTTTCCCCGTCCAGAAGCTTTGACAACACATTGAATCTGGCTTCGACAGTGGGGCCGAAGGGTGATTTCATGTTGTAGGGAACCGCGTCCCTGGAGGGGAAGTGGAGCACCTTTTCCTCATCCAGAAAGGTTCGGCACTCCTCGAGCAGCATTTCGGCCCGTTTACTGTTCTCCACAAGCACCAGCAGGGTGGAATCGGTGGTCCTGAACAGATCACTGATAAGGAAAGCATCGCCTGAACCGGCTAAACCCTTGAACAAGGCGTTTTTAGGCCTGCGCTGTATATATTCGCTTAACCGGGGAAAGCTGGCCGATGACAGAATATCGGAAAATGTGGGTATATTCATAAGCTTCTGGGTATTTATCATGCGAGGGAGGCGGCAAGGTAAGAAAAAATGAGCTAGGAAGGATTCGAACCTTCGACTCTCGCCTTAAAAGGGCGATACTCTACCGCTGAGTTACTAGCCCATCGTTTTCACCGTTACCGGCAAAAGCTCCCAAAAAATAATTAACTAGTAAATCCAAAGCAACAATAATGACAACTTCGTTTGAGAAGGAGGGATATTTTTTAAATGGAGGGATCAGGGTTGAAACTTGTGCGTTCAGGGCTTTGGAAAGGATTCTCCTCCGGGGCGAAGGTTGAATCAGCACAAAATCACCTCCGGGATACCCAAATCCCGTCATCGAATTCGAGGTCAAAAAGAGGATTTCTCAAAATCGGGAAAAATGGAGAATTAAAGATACGCCTTCACCTGCATCGAAAAGACGTGGTTGGCCGGAGAATACTGCTTCTCCCCTGGTCTCCTGCTTATCTCGGCGCGGTAGGCACCGCTCAGGTTGAAATATTTTCCGGTGCGCAGATCCGCGAATAAGGAAATTATATGGCTCTGGCCTGATGAATACCCCCCCGCTATCCGGTAATCCAGCTTCCCTAAATGAGGAACATGGGAATAGGTGTAGGAAAGCTCAGCCATTCCTCTGTGTGCCGGGCGCCACATCACCCCCGGCTTGATTTGGAAATAAAAGCTGCTGTCCAGAGACGGTCTGATCTCCTGATCCGGCGTATTTTGAAAAGCACGACCGAGTTTTTCCTTCATATAGATCTCAACACTCTGAACCGGCGTCAGGATCTGAACCAGCTCCACACTGGCATCCTGGAGGTCATAATTCTCGTATGTGCCTGCTCCGCTTGTGGTTACCCTGTTCACGAAAATGTACCGCGGCTCGGCACTCAGAAGAAATTCATCTGTTTTCCTCTCGACTTTCAGACCAGTTTCAAATGTCTTGTCCCTGTGCCCTCTGAGAAGTCTGAGGCCGGGGAGTGCGTATAAGGTTCCATTATACAGGCTGTTAGGACGGTGCCATTCGATTTCCTGGCGATAGGACAGATCCGCATAGTATACGTTCCCGGTGGAATCTTGCGCGGAGAACCTGTCCGGCATAAGCGTGATCAGGCCCGGAAATCTGGAGGCCAAACCGCTGCTTTCCGCATTCACGTGCTCTTCCAGAAGCAGTACTCCGCTCCAGGTCAGATCTCCCAGCAACCCCTTTATTTCAGGCTGTTTGAGATACCAGTCGCCCTCAAACGCCGTCTTGCGCACGGTGGCCGAAGAGGTGTTGTCGTACACTTCGATTTCCTCGATTATGTGATCCCCGTGCTGGCTGGGAACGAATTCGCCGCTGGTGGAATCATACACATGCGTCCCCAGATCCTTGCCCACATAAATCTTCTTCTGCTCGAACCGGGATGCAAGTTCCTGATTGGTTCTGTACTCCTGGCGTGATGAAAACCCGCTCCTGGTCGGCCCGATTTCGCTCAGAAGAGACATCAGAAAGGTGGATGAGGAACTCTTTGTGAAGTTTTCGGTTTTGAACCATTTGCTGTCGGCGGTAAGTGTCCAGGCGGAAACCGGTTTGAATGAGGCCGATCCGTTCCAGGTGACAGCCTGTCCCGTATCCACCGTTCCGGGGAAAGATCTGCCTTTTCTGAATCTGGACACTTCAACAGACTGTTTGAGTCCTATCGGACGGAACAAGAGCTCGGCGGTTCCCGATACATGACCGCTTCCGTTAAAGGTCGTATCCACAAGCCATTCATCATTGTAGCCGATCGAGGTCTTAAGAGTGGTATGGGGTTGGGCGGTTATTTTCCCGAAGCGCCTGTGGCTCAGACGGTATCGGGAAAGGTGATGCCTGAACCCGGCAGCTCCCAAAGTGAAAAGCAGTCTGTTTTTGAGAAAAGATAAATCGGTCTGACCGGAAAGCTTTTCTGTTTCCACCAGAGAATCCTTCCAGGTCTGGCCCGCACCGACACGGGCCGAAACACCTTTGAGCAGGGTGAGTCCCGCTCCCGATTCCCAGCTCTGGTACTGGTATCCGTTAGCTGCGGAAATGGAGTCCTGAATGCCCCACTCCGATTTGCGTTCATAATCGGATATCACCTCATCATTGAATCGTTGGGATCTGTAGCGGTAGTCCATGTCAAACCATGCACTGCGTCTGTCTCTGCGCTTTTCTCCCGCTTCCACTTTCACTTTGGCTGCAGAGGAGAGATTGTCCTCATCATCCAGATCGGAAAAGAGGTTTTGGTCGACTTCTTTTCCGGCGATGTTCACAGTGGCTTTGAACTTCGAAAGCCTCAGGCGGGCTTCCATTTCACCACCAGTTTCTCTTGCGGGTGCGGGAAGGGGGGCGAGGGCGCTGTACTGGCCCAGACCCGGACCGGCATACTTGTAAACGAATTCTCTGTGGCTTGCCGAGGAGTCGATCACGTAGTCCGCGGCGGGTTCTCCCTCCTCTACACGGGTGAACCAGACGGTGTAGAACTGTCTTGTGCTGTCCGGTTCCAGCGGGTCGTATGGAGAATAGACAAAAATGGTGTCCTGAGTGGATGGATCAACCGATTTTCTGTAAAGAGGGTAAAGAGTGCTCATTTCGGCGACATCCTTATGATGTACCGGACGGGCGGATGAGGTATAGTAGCCGGCTTTATCGCCGGATTCCTTCAGCATTCTCTTGTCTGTGGCATTGAGAATCAGCTCGATAGGCTGATCTTTGTTGTCGCTCTCGCTCCAGAGCACACCTTTTACCGAAAGCGAGGAATCCGCGGACTCGTAGGAAGCTGCCGTACCGGTGAAGGTTCTGCGGTAGTCGAATGTTTTGTACTCATATTCGACGCGGATGATATCATCCTGGCGAACAAGAACCCGGGGGGTGAAAGTGATTGTCCCCAGATCGTAATCCACGGTATAGTCCTTCTCCCGCCCCTCTTCCAGATGGGTGCCGTTAAGCCGGACCTGGACAGTGCCTCCGATCGGAGAGATGAAACCAGCTTCACCTTTGCCTTTGAGGTAGTAGGGCCCCTGTACTCCGCTTCTGCCCTTTATGGATTCAACGGTGTAGCTGCCTCCCGAAAAAGAACCGAAGCCGCTTACAGAAACCCCCCGGGAATTGTACGATGCCGATATCCCCTTGATTTTCTTGTTTCCTGCAAGAATTCCCCTGATCGGCCACTTCAGGAACTGGTCTCCGGCGGTGACTGTGAAATCCGGGTTCTCAAGGGTGACGTACACCATGTCGAAATCGCTGATCTCTCTGGTGGAACCCTCAAGGGAGGTGCCCTGATCGGTGAGATGAGCGCTCAGTTGGGTTCCGGGGCGTATCTCGCCCCCGACCACCACTTCCAGACCCTGCTCCAGGTTCACTTCTCCAAGGCTTCCTACCGAAACGCCGAACGATTTGTAACCGGAGATGCTAAGATTGCTGTAACTGTCTATAAACGAGGGCTCCAGGGAATCTTCAGGAAAGGAGAGCAGGGTGTCGTCTGCATTCACCTGGCGCGGGGCATAGAGTGAAAAGAGTTTGGGAACTCCCTGAAACCTGGTTTCATACCCTACCCGCATCGCAGTTCCGCTGTCGATCGGCTGGGAGAAGAGTATCCCGTTTCGGGAATCCACATAGGTGTAGGGTGGAACCTTCGCGGAGCTGTCGGGGAACTGAATTTTTATAGAGGAGGTGTCTATGAATGCCCTTCCCAGGCAATAGGGTCCCGGACCGCCATCACCGACAATAGTGGTGTCGATCGAAAGGGAGAAGGCGGCTGTTGCTGCAGCGAGAAGGATTGTTACGGTTCTGCTCGGAAAGATGATTGTCTCCGGATTGATCAGCTTTGAGTTGAGTCTCAGTATATAAAAATGATTCCTGGTGAATGAATATGCAGTATTTTGCATCGGGAATAATAAGCAGGGTGAATCTATGTAAGCCGTGCTTGTTAAGAGCCACACTTCGACTATCCCGACAAGTCTGCGACATCGGTAC
>JBKHHW010000197.1:0-5570 GCA_046538945.1 Chitinispirillaceae bacterium
ATGAGGAGCCCATTATGAAAATTACGGTTCTTAACGGAGACATAAAGCAGAAAAAAAGTAATTTTTCTGCTTTCATCACCGATTT
Source organism: Chitinispirillaceae bacterium (assembly GCA_046538945.1). Taxonomy (GTDB): domain Bacteria; phylum Fibrobacterota; class Chitinivibrionia; order Chitinivibrionales; family Chitinispirillaceae; genus JAEZKC01. Next base: position 86 of record JBKHHW010000197.1, read on the forward strand.
GACCAAAAAACTGCAGCAAGACCATTCTGTTGATCTTTTCAGTTTAGATGAAATGAATCTGCACTACTGTACGGGATGCTGGAGCTGCTGGTGGAAAACTCCCGGGAGGTGTGCGATCAGCGATGATGCTGAAAAGATCTTCGCATCGGTTATAAATTCCGATTTCCTGCTTTTTGCATCCCCTCTCTATGCAGGTTTCACCAGTTCTGCCCTGAAGAAAATCACAGACAGACTTATCGTTCTTCTCCACCCATACATTCTGATAAAGAACGGAGAGTGTCATCACAGAAAGAGATACGACACGTATCCTGATTTCGGTGTACTCCTGGAGAAGGAAAAAGATACGGATGAAGAAGATGCCGAAATCATAAGAAATATTTACGACAGACTGGCGATTAATTTTCATTCCACAAACAGGTACGTAGAATTCACAGATGAAGCCACACCGGAGGAGATCGTACATGAAACTTGCCATATTTAACGGATCTCCCAGAAACAATAAAAGCAACTCCAAACTGCTTACCGATCAGTTTCTGTCCGGCTACGGAAAGATCTGCTCCGAATCGGTACCGGTTCACTTCATTGCAGACCGGAAGAAAAGAGACGAGGGGCTGGAACTGTTCAGAAACGCCGAAGCTGTCATCATCATATTTCCACTGTATACAGACTGCATGCCCGGAATTGTGAAAGAGTTTTTTGAAAATCTAAGCATATTAGAACTAAAAGAGAAAAAAAAGGTAGGTTTCATTGTTCAGAGCGGATTCCCGGAAGCAATCCACTCTGTGTACGTTGAGTATTATCTCAAAAAGCTTACCGGGAGACTGCAGTGCGAATATCTCGGAACAGTAATAAAAGGCGGAGTTGAAGGAATTCAGATAATGCCGCCGTTTATGACGATGAAACTCTATTCTCAGTTCCAGACACTCGGAGAATTCTTTGCGGAAAATACGGCTTTTTCTCCTGAAGTGAAAGAAAACCTGCGTCAACCATACAAAATGTCTTCATTAAGAAGAATCGTTTTCGAAGCCATGAGCAGAACAGGATTAGCCAATTTTTACTGGGACAGCAATCTCAAGAAGAATGATGCGTTTGAAAAGAGATTTGATACACCCTTCCGTTAACCGGAAACTGCCCAAAATGAAACGCGAACCGATAGAAATAATTCCGTTTTCTAAAGAACATTTTTCAAGCCTTAAAAACGAGGTGCCTGACTCACGGTTTCTCGTGCAGTGGGCAGGTAATAAGTACATCTTTCCACTTTCGTGGGAACAGATGTCCGCTTTCATGGATAAAAAACAAAATGGAAAACAGGTCAATTATCTTTTCAGCGCTCATGCCAGGAATATAAATGTGATTATCGGGCATGTACAGCTCACTGTAGCGGATTCAGAAGAGAAAATCGGAAGAGTCGGAAGCGTACTGGTATTCAAACGTTACCGGGGCAGAGGTTTTGGAAATGACTTAATGAAGCTTATTATGAATAAGGGCTTCATCGAAATGAAAATGAAAGAGCTAAAATTAAATGTGTTCGGTTTCAACACGCCAGCATTAAGATGTTACGAAAAGTGCGGATTTCGAATAGACCGACGTGATGAATTCAGACATGAGGGTGAATATTGGGAACTGGTGAAAATGGCAATGACCAGAGAAGATTTCTATGAACGCAAGTGCTGCTGGTAAACAAAGCCAGTAATATGCCAGGCTTATGATATCAGAAATTTTGTCTTAACGTGAAAGGAACACATGAATTCAAACATATCAGCATATTGCGGACTGGACTGCAGCAAATGCCCTGTTCTCATTGCGGATAGTAAAAACGACCTGAATGCAAAAAGGAAAATCGCTGAAGAGTGGTCTGTCCAGTATAAAGAATATATTGGCAAAGAACTGTTCTCAAATGATATCATGTGTAATGGATGCAGATCAGATGCGCAACGAAAGTTTATCGGCTGTCTGAACTGCTCTATTCGGAAATGTGCTGCCCAAAAACAGATACAGTACTGCTCTCAATGCCCTGACTTCCGAAACTGTGACATGATTCAGGGCTTTCTGAGCCAGAATGAAAATGCTTTTTAAGAAATTTTATCCTTCGACCTTTTTTGAGTCAGAGTTTAACAGAGGGCTTTCATACAATCGTAACGTTCACAAATCTCTTTTCAAGGAGCCTCGAATGAGTGTTCTGTCAGCACTACCTGGAAATGCCGGCATTATTGACGTTAACTGAACTAGAGTCGAGCTACGCAAATGAAAAAAATTTGTGAATTTATCCCCATTTTCATTTTTCTCTTTATCGTTTTTGCACCGTGTCAGGCCAAAAACAAGAAAAACTGCGGCGATTCGCTGCCTATCATATACTCTCCCCATTACAATATATCGATTCTGGGCATAGAAAACTTCCACCCTTTCGACTCCAAAAAGTATCGCAAAGTTTACAAGCATCTGATTTCTAAAGGTGAACTCTGTGCCTCCCGGTTCTACAAACCTGAACTGGCAACCGAAGATCAACTCCTGATGGTACATTCAGGTGATTACCTGGAATCTCTCAAAAAGTCCAAAACCGTCGCCGCCATAACCGAAATACCTATCCTAAGGGTGCTGCCCGGGTTTTATCTGCGCAGCAGTGTACTCAAGCCTATGCTTTACGCAACCGGCGGGACAATACTCGGAGTCGAGCTTGCACTTAAATATGGGTGGGCGATAAACCTTTCAGGTGGCTACCACCACGCTCATGCAGATCACGGCGGCGGTTTCTGTATATATGCTGATGTACCTATTGCTCTTCAAGCGGCCTGGAAAGAGAGACCCTCACTAAAAGTACTGATTGTTGACCTTGATGCGCACCAGGGGGACGGGAATTCCACTATACTCGGCAAAGATCCCAGAGTGGCGATTCTGGACATCTACAATGAAGACGTATTCCCCCACGATTCGGATGCCGAAGCACTGGTCAAATACAACGTACCCCTCAGAAGCAGAACCCATACCGAACAGTACCTTAAAGCCCTGAAAGAATGGTTGCCCTTTGCAGTTGATGACCACGAACCGGACCTGATAATCTACAATGCAGGTACTGATATATTCCTTCTGGACCAACTCGGCAGACTATCCGTAAGCCCGGAAGGAATAATCGAAAGAGACGATTACGTCTTCAGTACAGCTTTGCAGAGAAAAATTCCCATTCTGATGGTACTGTCGGGAGGATACAACAAGAGATCCGGACACATTATCGGCCGATCCATTCTGAATCTGATCGAATCCAACAAGCTGAATGGAAAAGAATATAGAGATAAGTGAAACCGATATGAAAAGCACAAACAGTTAGTTGAAAAACAGAGGCTACCTTACAGATCTGGAGTTTGCTGAAACTGCTACAGTTACGAAAATATTAGTCTTTACTTCAAAGCTCTAAACCTTATGAAAAGAACTGCTGCTGTCAAAATGATAAAGCAGACAGGGGACTGACTATGAAAACCGCTACATCCGCCCGCTCAAAAGAGACGTTCGATTCCATTGCGAATCAGCTCAACCATCGAGTCAAGCCGGTAAACCGTTCACCGGCCTACGCCTTCGCCCTGGTGGTCACCGCCCTCCTCATGGTGCTTATACCTGTGGCCTATCTGTCCCTCACTGTGGCGATCGGATACGGGATTTACCTCTACATCATCCATGCGGCCGCTTTCTTTTTCACCGGAGGAAGCGGTGCTCTGATGAGATTCATATTCTACTTGGGGCCGCCCCTCGCCGGCGCCATAATGATTTTTTTCATGTTCAAACCACTTTTGGCGAAACCGTCAACTGAGGAAAGTTGTGATCCGTTGGACATTTCAGACGAACGCGAGTTCATGAATTTTGTAAACAGCATCGCACGCGCGGTTGGTGCACCCCTGCCCTGCAGTGTCGTAGTGGATACAAACGTGAATGCATCCGCAAGCTTTGCCCCCGGAGTAATCAATTTCTTCAGAAGGAAACTTGTACTCACTATAGGGCTCCCCCTTCTTCGGGGCATGAATACACGCGAGCTTGCCGGGATTCTCGCTCACGAATTCGGGCACTTTTCTCAAGGGTTCGGCATGTATTTTTCCCTGATAATCAGAAACATCAGTTTTTGGCTTCACAGAGTTGTATACGACAGAGATAAGTGGGACGCAACCCTTGAGCATACCGCCCGGAACGTTGATCTCCGAATCGGCATCATGCTCCACCTCGCCCGGGGCATGATATGGCTCAACCGAAAGATTCTCTGGTGTTTCATGATGCTGGGACACCTGATAAGCTTCTACCTGCTAAGACAGATGGAATACGACGCCGATCAGTACGAAGCGCAGGTCTCCGGAAGCGACCAGTTTGAAAAAACATCCAACCATCTCGTCTGTCTTGGAGCAGCATACCAGGAATCGGTCTACTGGGCATCAAACGCATGGCATTCCCGCAGACTCCCGAATGATTTCGGGTATCTGGTTTCCAGCTGCGAAAAAGACCTGGATTCTGAATTACGCCGGAAAATTACCGAAGAGGCCAACAAGGATGAAAAGAGCCTCTGGGAAACCCACCCCTCAAATGCCGCCCGGATCAGAAGAGTGAACAGCCGTCCAGCTCCGGGAATTTTCACAATCGAAATTCACTGCACGACTTTGTTCAAAAATTTCGATGCCGTTTCGCAGGAATGCTCCAGACGCCTTTACTTGAATGTACTTGGTGAAGAGTCGGCAAAGGCTGATCTTCAGTCATCAGAATATTTTGTCAATGAGTCACGCAAAAAACGACAGCATCTCGACGCGTTCGACCGCTTTTTCGGAACAATCTGCGGTATGCCGGTTCCCCTTCCTTTCAACTGCAGAATCTGTGATATACCACTGACTGATGCCGTTCTGGATGAACTCAAGAATTCCCGGGAGGAAATCAAGAAGCAGATGAAAACCATTTCCGAACAAAGCGAAGCATACGACCAGCTGTACGAAAAACTGGTCCAGGTTCTTCAGGGAAAAGCCGTTTTGACAGGTGGATTCCGTATCGAGGAAAACCAATTCGGATTCGAAGGTTCAACCCTAACCGATGCGGATATTGCCGAAACGGAAATCCGCCGGGGTCTGGAGCTTGCCTATTCCCAGCTGATGAAGACAGCCAAGCCTGTCTGCAGAAGACTTGAATGCGGATTGAGGATTGCATTGGCCTCCAATCCCCAAATTCAGAGCATGATCAGTTCAGCCGAACTTCTTACCAAATCAGCACATAATGTCAGGGCGGTAATTGAGCACCTGATCGGAGCGGAAATTCTTTTATCCCAGGACCCGACAGGATCGGATAAGCACAGTTCCGCCATTGCCAAGTACTGCACCGATGCCCGCGAATGCGTGAACAGCATTTGTAAAGAGCTGGGTGATACCCCCTACCCTTTCGAAGGAGAAATCCAAGAGCCCACGCTCGCCGCCCACCTCAGAGAGAGTAGGAGACAGTGGGACGAGAGAGTAGGAGACAGTGGGACGAG
>JBKHHW010000198.1:0-5537 GCA_046538945.1 Chitinispirillaceae bacterium
CCCCTACCTATTCCGCACTTCTCGGAAAGCTGCATCGATACGTTTGCTCCATGCAGATCAGTAAAAGTACAGCTTCACAGTATAATGTTTCAGACTACGGAATGAGCAAAAGCGACACGATTCTGAAGACAGAACGTTTTTAGATTCTTCCGTATACCCTGCTCATTTCCCCCAGCTTTTGCACAGCTTCACTGCGGGCATAATCATCCGGTGCCCTCCAGAGCCAGTTCCCCTCAAATTTACCGGGGCGGTTCATGCGTGATTCTTCTCCCAGGCCTAAAGCATCCTGAAGCGGGGTGATCACCATTTGAGCGGGAGACATCATGAGAAGCCGGATCAGTTCCCAGTGCATCTGTCCGTCGGGAACGTGCCTCCCCAGGTACCTGTAGAGGTTATCACGCATCTTTTCATCGGCTTCCGTCTCAAGCCATCCTTTGACAGTGTTGGTGTCGTGGGTTCCTGTGCAGGCCATGCAGTTTCGGGGCAGGTTGTGAGGAAGGTAGGGATTTTCCGGATCAGCATCATCGAACGCAAACAGCAGAACCTTCGTACCCGGGAACCGCATCTCATGCATCACCTCCCGCACATCGGAATCGATACTTCCCAGATCCTCCGCTATTACGGGAAAGCAGGCGAAATGCCCCAGCATGGTCCTGAAGAACTCTTTGGCAGGAGATTTCACCCACTCGCCCCGGGAGGCGTTCGGGCTTGGGTTGGGGACCTGCCAGTAAGCCACAAACCCCCTGAAGTGATCTATCCGAACCATGTCGTAGAGTCTGAACGTTCTTTGAAAGCGGTCTATCCACCAGCGGTACTTTTCCCGCGCCATCTGGCCCCAGTCGTAAACGGGGTTGCCCCAGAGCTGCCCGGTGCTGCTGAACCTGTCCGGGGGCACCCCGGAGAGAAAAGAGGGCGAGAGGTCTTCGTTCAGTTTGAACAGTTGGGGATGTGCCCACACGTCGGCACTGTTCTGGTTCACATAGAAAGGTATGTCGCCGATAATCTGGATTCCTCTTTCGCGGCAGTAGCGACGCAATTCCCAAATCTGCATATCCAGAAGATACTGGATGAATTTTTCCTTTTCTATCTCCCCCGAAAGCTGCTGCCGGGCTCTTTCCAGAGCGTCAGGATCTCTGTATTTAAGAGGTGAGGGCCACTCGGTCCAGGGTTTTCCCTCCATCGATTCGCTTACGGCGATGAACAGGGCATGATCCTCCAGCCAGTGGCGGTTTTCTCTGCAGAAATTTTCAAATTGAGAGTCGGTTCCCCTGGTTTTGTACCTGCTGTATGCTTTCGATGCAAGAGTCGATTTGAACCGGTAGGCATCGCGGAAAGCCTGCTGGTTGTCCTCGGGGTTATCAGTTTTGAAGCGCAGGTCGCTTTCTCCGATCAGGTCCTGTTCCAGAAGGAGTTCGGGGCTGAGGTAGTGAAGGCTGATGGCCAGGGAGGAGTTGGAGCTGTAGGGGGAGAAGTGCTGGAAGGGGGAGATGCTGTTTAGGGGAAGGGTTTGCCACAGGCTCTGGCCGGATTGATGCAGGAAGTCGGCGAAAGCTCTTGCGGGTGTTCCCAGATCACCGATACCGAACCGGCCGGGAAGGGAGGAGATGTGGAGCAGAATTCCGCTGGTTCTTTTTCTCATGAGATTCCTTTCCTTTTTTATGCGGCCGTTCGGGCATGGAGGAGCAAAAACTCCGCCATGGGGGCCTGCGGAGCGGGTTTGGACCGGTATTTGCAAGAATTTTCAACCGGTGAGATACTTTTTGTTACAGGCCTGCAGGATCTGCAGAGTCTGCAGGTAATCAAAAACACTGTTACGGAGGACTTCAATGGTGAAGAAACTGTATGTGGGGAATCTGCCCTGGGGTGCATCGGAAGAGGGTATCAGGAATCTTTTCTCTCAGTATGGTCAGGTCAATTCCGTGTCGATCATTACAGACCGGGATACGGGCCGGTCACGCGGCTACGGTTTTGTGGAGATGGAGGATGCCGATGAGGCCATGAATTCGCTCAACGGCAAGGAATTCGAGGGTCGGGCGCTGCGTATAAGCGAGGCCACCGGACGAAAGGAAGGCGGAGGAGGAGGCGGCCGGCGCAGAGAATTCTGAAAGGTGGGAAAAGTGAATCCTTCTTTTTTCGCAGGAATGGGAAAAACGGATCTTTCCGTCTTCCCACTCCTCCCATTGTGAGAACAGGATAAATATACGGATCGGCAGGTAGGCTATGAGGGAGAGATTTCAGAACAGAGGTGAAGCCGGTAGACTGCTGGCGGGTTTTTTGGAGGGTTACGCCGGCTCAGAAGATACGCTGGTGCTCGGTCTGCCCAGGGGAGGAGTGGTGGTGGCCTACGAGATCGCTTCTGTCCTGAAAGTGGATCTGGATGTTTTTCTGGTGAGAAAGCTGGGGGCGCCCTATCAGCCGGAGCTTGCCATGGGGGCTATTGCAGAAGGGGGGGTGAGGCTTCTGAATGAGGACGTGGTCAGTTTTCTTTCCGTTTCGGATGAAGAGATTGACCGCGTTGCCGAAGAGGAGCTTGCCGAGCTCAGAAGAAGGCAGGGACGCTACCGTGGAAAGGAGCCTGCAAAGGAGATTCGCGGCAGGACAGTTATAGTGGCAGACGATGGTCTGGCCACCGGAGCCACGATGAAGGCGGCCATAAAGGGAATACGGGTACGAAAGCCGGAAAAGATCATCGTTGCGGTGCCGGTCGGGGCGCCCTCCACTGTGAAACAGGTGGGTGAAATGGCTGATGAGGTGATATGCCCCAGACAGCCGGAAAACTTCATGGCTGTGGGAATGTGGTATGAGGAATTCGATCAGACAAGTGACCGGGAGGTGATAGAGCTGCTGGAGAGAAGCAGAAGACAGGCTTAGAAGCAGAAGTGACTGCAAATGCTTCTGCACAGAATATACCCGGGCACACTCTTATGAGGTACGCGCCCCATTTTTTCAGATTTCACTAATCTGAAAATCCTTTCGCTAGCTCTTGCACACCTTCCTTTCCCACACATCCGGGGTTCAGTATCCTGTATGGAAATCCGATCCGACCTATACAAAAATGACAGCCTGAACAGACAGATATGCTTGCAGCTGCCCTGAAAGTGAAGAGTTCAGGCAGAAAATCGATTACTTTGACCACCCCGGAAAATGGCACTTCTATTGCTCATATATTTCAGAAAAAAAGGAGAGATGCTTATGCCCACCAAAACGAAACTGTTCTTCTGTGTTCTTTTCGTTCTGCTGCTCAAGATCCCATCCGCTGCCCAGACCTATCTTCCGCTGGGAGGAAGATTCTACATCATGGCCGAATACGGATTTCTGGATGTGGTGACTCACACTGGCCAGTTCAGCGAGTCGGGAAGTGAAATAGACTATGTTGCCGAGGGCGGACAGGAGAATCTGTACCCTTTTCTGAGGCTTGCTCTGCGTTTCGACGTGGCAGAGAAGCACAAATTCTCAATACTGTACCAGCCCCTCAGCCTGGTGACTCAGGAAACCACAGACCGGGATCTGCTTATTGACGAGCAGACCTTTCCTGCAGACACTCCGGTGAAATTCGTATACGATTTCCCCTTTTACAGAGCAGGCTATCTCTACTCCTTCACCGAAGAGGATTCCCCCCTCTTTTTCGGCGCCGGCGCGGCGCTCCAGATCCGAAACGCAAACATTCAGTTCCAGTCTCTTGACGGAACTCTGCTCAGAACCAACCGGGATGTCGGCCTGGTACCGCTCCTGAAGCTGGCCGCCGGCTACAGAGTGACCGACTATTTCTGGATCGAGGCGCTCGTTGACGGGATTTATGCACCGATTCGCTACCTCAACCTGAGCGATACCGATGTGGAGGGGGCTTTAGTTGACGCCAACCTCAGAGGTGTTTTCACTCCGCAGGGTTTCGCCGGCATCTATGCAAATGTCAGGTATCTTGCGGGAGGAGCGGAGGGGACAGGTGAAACGGAGGGCCCGGGGGACGGATTTGTAAGCAACTGGCTTCAGTTTATCACTGTGTCGCTGGGTTTTACACTGTACCTCTGAATCTGTTTTACGTGTTTTTCGATTGATAACGCTGCTCTAACCTGTGATGTGGAGAATCCTTTCCTGCATATTTTCCGATTTGGCAATTTTCCCGGGTGCTGTCTGCATTGGAATGTAGAGTAAACCTGATCCAGTAGAAATCCAGGTGAAGCGCGGGAAAATCAAGGTGTATTTTTTCAGTAATGTTCCTGGATACCGGTCTGGCGTCAGTGTCTATATCCAAATGCAGGAGGCTTTGCTGACGCCTGCTTTTCAGACAAGCCGTTTTTGAGATGATCGGTGGTTTTCTCTATAACCTAAACAGTCCCCCCTAGAAACACCCGCACTTACCTTTCCATTACCCAAGCGTCCGTTCAGGTATTCAAGTGTTATACATTCTATGAGAGCTACTATTTTGAACTGTTCCCGTAAATGGAGAAGATCCTTTGGGGGTGAGTGTGCGGATCCGAACGTTTGTATTCTTTTCTTCCCCGCTACTTGAGCACAAGCTGGTGAACCAGCGCTCCGCAGAACCACAGCGAGGAGCTGATCAGAAGCGTGGTGACCAGGGGCATATTGCGGCTGAAGCAGAAAAGCGCGGTTATGTAGAAAATGAAGGTGGGAATGATTCCGTAGAGTGCCCCCCGGGAGTACTCCATCATGAGATTTTTCTGCCCTCCATCCAGCCCGAGCCACAGAAGAACCAGTATTCCGGTGATGGGCATGACCACCATGAGACCGGCAAGAGAGGGAACTTTTTTACCCAGCCAGGAACAGGCAAGAAGGATTAGGGAGCTCAGGAGTATCTTCACAAGCAGCTGCATCACTCCCCCGGGGCCGCCCCGAAGAGGCGGTCAGGATGTATCTGTGATCCGAAGCGCTGCGGAGAAAGCCGCGGAAATGTCAGGTCATCAGTTTTCTAATCTGGCCACTATGAGCCTCGTGGAGTTGTCTTCCGTGTTGAACCAGAAGGATATTTCGTCTTTATCGGTGGTGAAGCATTCCGAAAACTTTTTCTTCTGACCACAAGGATATATGTTCTTAAACTTTCTTCGTGCCCTTAAAATCATTTCCTGCTTGAGCTTGTCCATGTTGCACTCCGGTTATTGTCATCGTCTCCGTATTATGAGAGAGCAACCGCAATGCCACATGCGGAAATAGCCTGAACGGGGCCGTTTTAGCCGTATTTGCACAGTTTCCATCCATAATGAAGGCAAATTCTTTCCCCCTCCGGGCAAAATATTCCTCTGCAGCAGTTATGGCTCTGGCGGGCCAGTTCTGCGCTCAAAAACAGCAGATGCGGATGAAGATAATTCTGCCTGCCACTTATAAAACTGGTTCGCATGTATACCAATTTCACCACATATATCAGATACCTTCTCCTGACGGTCTGCTGAGGCATAATGAAGAAGTGTGCTCATCCGGAGCAGAGGTTTCGTGCTGTTTAGGGACTGTTACGTTTAGCGAAGATATACCCTGATGAGCGTATTGATGCTGCTTGACGGAGAGTCCTGTTGCCAAGCCGGTTT
>JBKHHW010000199.1:0-5522 GCA_046538945.1 Chitinispirillaceae bacterium
TTCCCTCCTGACCCCGTTTTGCACCGTCCACGAGAAATGAGAGACCCAGGGTCGTTTTCCCTGCCCCCGGCATACCCATGATTGCCAGGTTCGAACCGGAGAGGATACCACCGTCCATCATGGTATCCAGTTCGTTAATTCCGATTGGCATGCGTTTTCTCTGGTAAACGGCACGGCGGGCAGCTGGGGGAATCGATTCTGTTCTGGGATGGACCTCGAGACCGTCGGAGGTCAGCTCAACATCATGCTTCCCTGGCAGAAATCCACTTCCTCTGGTCTTGTGCACCGTGATCTGTTTGATTGCCCGGGGGCCCATAACAGTGTCGCTTAGTTCTATCACCCCGTCCACTACAGTAAGAGCGGGGTTGGGCTGCTGCTGTTTGATGGTCAGAAGGATTGTGCAGGCATGTATTCTCGTGAGTGCACGAATCTGGGAAATCATATCTAGAAAATCAATTTCTGAAGGTGCCTGGAGGAGAGCGTTTTCGATTCCCTCGAAAACAAACAGATCTGCGTTTTTGTGCTGTATAGTATCCGAGATAAGCCTTACCAGATTCACTACACCGCTGCTCTTTATCTGCCCTTCGGCCATAAGGTAATAAAGGGAGTCCGGGACCGCACTTTTATCATAGAACGAGAACGGTTGCAGATGTGTGATTATCTCCCTGGGGCTTTCCGTGAGCAGGTTGAGATACACGCAGCGCATCTGCCGGGTGCGGATGAGGTGAAAGCAGATCTGATGGCACAAGACGGTCTTGCCGGTACCGGGAGGACCGTAAAAGAGGTAGGTGTCGTGCTCGACAAGTCCTCCCTTGAGAACGGTATCTAAGCGTTTGATTCCTGTCGGAAGCCGGGTGATCTCGGTTGATAGAGTGTTCATGCTGCCTTCCTGCTTAGGTGATGTGTTTCCGATGAAAAAAGGCAATGATGCAAATGAAAACAAACATTGTACCAGAAAAATGTCATAGTGTTCTGTTGTGCTATGCCGTCTGCCTGTTTAGGCTTCTGAACTTTTTTGACAAATTAATAGTGAAGTGATCCTCGGTCGAGAGGGCGGCATTTCATTTCGATTATTTCAGTATTGTTCCTTCAAGTCCGTCTTTTCAGTTTTGATTTTTTCGCTTTTTTTGTGGGAAATTTCGTCTAAATGGCAATGTCTTGCTCTTTAATCGTTCCCCCCTGATCCGTATCCATCCTTACTGCTTCAGCAAGCCCGCTCATGTTGTCGTCAAAAGCCATCACTCTGATATCCTCATCAGTAGGAAGATCTGGGTCGAACGGTATATCGCCCGTGTGGCTATCTGCCTCAGAATACCTGTTTTTTACTACAGGTTCTTTCTCATTTTTCTTTTCCTTTCCTTTTTTATCACCACTTTTACTATGCATAGAATACCTTTCCTTTTTGGTAATTGTGGGAAGAGGTCAGCTTGGAAATGTTGCAGTGGAAGTGAGAATGAAGGTGGGGGATTCAACAGATGGGAAGATATGCTGATCATTAGTTTTCCTTCCGATCTGTTTTGAAAGTACCTTGCCTGAATTCAATATAATTAGTGCTGGGCAAATGGTTGTGTTAGAGTCGTTTAAGCTTCTTTTGAGAAATTGATGTGTGTAACTGCGTCTCGCCAGAAAAACGGCAGGAGCATCCCGCTTTTCAAATATGGAAGCAAAGATCGGGTCAGGTTTCTCCAGATTAATCATCCTCCAATGGTATGTTTCTGCTGTTCTGATGCAGTTTTTCAAGCTTGTTGCGGTCAATGCTGTAGACAACCGCTTCGCCTGTCACGCTCAGCTTCCGGAACAGATGGGGAAAACTGTCCACCACAGCTTCCAGATATTTCTCCTCCCGGGCGTAGGACGGGTTCACTACCAGATAATCGGCATCGATCCGGTGAAGAAAAGATGCGATCTTCTGCTCGTTTTTCACCCTGGGGAAGGAGACTGTCCACCTTCTGGAAAAGTAGGCGCTTATGGGAGCCAGAACACTTACTACTTTGGCATCCTTTTCCGTGTTGTGCTTTAGCCAGTCTGCGGTGCGCAGGAAATTTTTCATATGGTAGGGGTAGTAGTCAGCCCGGTGCTGCTCTTTTATGATCTGGTGATTCTGAACCGAGTTTAGAACCAGATAGAGAACGCTGAAGAGAACCACTGCAGTTTGAGCGATTTGCGGACTGAGCCTTGGGGATACTCGGTTTGAAATATAAGCTACAGTTTTGGAAAACCCGGTCAGAAAGTAATGCAGAAGCATCGGGAGAACCGGAAGAATGTAGCGCGGTTCCCGGGCCGACCACGCCATCAGTATTCCCATGTAGAGAATGAAATAGTAGTCGAACACCGTTCTTTTCTGTTTCAGTGAAAGCAGGAATCCGGTCAGGGTCAGTAAGGCCGCTATTCCAAGAAGGGTTATGTAGGACCAACTGGACGGATTCTCGAAATCCTCCCTTTTCAGCCTGAAAGAGAAACCCAGCAGAACTGTCGAGGTGATTGCTCCGTAATACTGCCCATTGAGAACCGCTCTTCTGATCAGGTCTCCGGCACCGTTCACCGAAGACATTGGGTCATCAAATCGGAATCTTTTCGCTTCCTCCCTGGAGGGGATGAACTCCTGAAGCTGCCATACGGGATCTTCGTTATCAACATCCGCAGACCTGTTCTGCACAATCCACAAACCGATAGGAATCAGAAGAAGCAGGGTGAGTGCCGCGAAACGAACCGTTTTCATTATTTTGATTCTGTGAAGTAGGAAGTAAACGAATATGCCTCCGATGAGGGCTATCCCCACAGTCCTCAGAAAGAAACTGGCGAGCAAAAATGTGACAGCTGCGATACCGCTCGGAAGTGTAGGTCGTTTCGAATAGAGAAGGGCAAAGTACAGTGAAAGAAATGAGAAGGCGATGAAGGGGAACTCGATCATCACATATCCTGCATAAAATAAAGACAGTGAAGACCATGCTGTCAGTGCGGCAACAATCAGGGCATAAACGGGAGTGTATGTTTTTCCGAAACTTCTGTAGATCGCAAAAAAGGCGATCCCCACAAACAGCAGAATGAAAATGTTGAGAATCAGAAAGTTGTCCGTAAAGTGCATGACAGGGGCGATAAGAAGCGGAAATCCGAACGGGATTTTGAGACAGGGATAATTCAGGTATGTGAATCCTTCCCCCTCCAGAAGCGATTCAGCCAGGATCATGTAATAAGCGCTGTCCCACTCTGGACGCCAGTTGATGGAAACGTTTGCTGTGTAGAGAATCGCCACGGAGAGAAAGACCCAAGGGGTCAGTTTTGTCAAAAACCTGTCCAGTTTTGATTCCCGCTTAAAAATATCCACCTTGCAGTTCCTTTCCATATGTCCTTCAGGGTGATGCAAATGCGGAACGGGCCTTCAGCAGTTCGTCAACCGTGACGAACAGGTATCCTCTTTCAGTAAGACTGTCTACAAGCGGTTCGGTCAGCTTTACTGTCTCGCTTCTGTCACCGCCTCCGTCGTGAAGTAGTATGATCGACCCCGGTTTGACGTTTATAAGCACCCTGCGCAGCATCTCTTCTGCCGGCACCTCTTCCCAGTCGACCGGGACCACATCGAAGAGCACATTTACTTTTTCGGTTTTGCGCAGATACCAGGGAAGCACAATCAGTTTCATCCCTCTGGGAGAACGGAAATGGATTTCATTGCGGTAGCCCAGACTTCTGATGATACTGTCGCACTTCTCGATTTCTTTTTTGACAAAAGATGGGGTCTTCAGGATCATGTCCCTGTGCGACCAGGTGTGATTGCCGACCCCGTGGCCCTCCTCGATGATTCTCCGGGCCAGATGAGGATTGGCTTGGGTGTTTCTGCCGATCAGAAAGAAGTGTGCTTTCACATTCTTTCGGTTAAGTATGTCAAGTATTGAGTCCGTGTAGGGAGCATGCGGTCCGTCATCGTAAGTCAAAGCAACAAGTTTGCGGTCCACATCCACTCTGTTGAACGCCTCACCCATGATCTGCGGCGTCTTTGAACTCGCCAGCCTGTAAAAAACTCGTACTGCAAGAGGAGAAAAGATTGTAATCACAATCAGAACTGCTGCTATAAGGATTAGGCGTTTTTTCATGATCAGAACCTGGAAAATGTTTCATGAATCTTCTCAGGCTAACTATGATCAATATCCATTCCAAGGGGAGTAGCAGACGGGGGCAGCAAAACAATGCGGAGCAGGACAGGTTAAACCGGTCCTGCTTGGGCTGACTTTTAAAACGAAGTGATGTCAGCGGGTCAGAAAAAACTGCCGTCTGTTTCTGTTCAGGTATACTCCAGCACCACTTTTCCTTTTCTGGGAAAAGGTCGCCTCGCTTGGGACGGCACGTCCCTTCAGATCAAAGAACAGAGAACTGTAGTCTTTCTTTCCTGATTGACTCATTACCGCTGTGTTTTTCACTCCGCTTCGGATTTCGTGCTGGTATATGCTGATGACTGTGAGGGTGTCCTGTGAGAAATTGGTTCTGGCTACCATGTTGATCCAGATGGTATCCCCGCGTTTCCACCCTTTTGGCTCTTCAGAGATGCTCAGGTGAGCTCCTTCGGTGGGATAAAAGAAACTGTAGTCATATTCGAAATCGGACATAACGAGAGTGTCGCCGATTTGTATACTCAGGGGAGTGAAGAACTGGTCCTGGTAAAAGGGAGTATGTATGAATTCGAAATAGTGCCTCTGACTTCCTCTCACGTCGGCATTGAACTTCACATGCCACTGTTCCATTTTCTGGGAATCGGTGTAGAACCAGATCGAATCCAGGATGATTTCGTTCTGGGTGTTGTTGACTGCGATAGCCGATCCGGGATCTTTCCCGTACTGCAGCGTGTAGAGAGTGTCCTCCGAGAAACGCAATTCATCTGCGTGACCCAGAGTAAACGCAAACAGCACACCTAACAGTGAGACTCTGCCTACATTCATGGTTACTCCTTATCTGAGGGTGAAAGCTTCGTCGTGGTTGTCCTCTGATAATTCAAGATAGCACCGGGTTTTGGTGTTTACAAGTCTCCTGATGAAAAAAGCGTTATCGCTTCTGATAACACTCTTTCTCATAAGCGGCTGATTACTCAGAAGATCTGGTCACATGAACGGCGAATCGGGTGGGAACTTTGATAACGGGACTGTCTGGATGGTCACGGGTCGGGACATCGTGGTGAGGTGTATCGGGCAGAACCTCAATCCGCTTCACACATCGGTGGGGAGGATATGTCCAGATTTGGCGGTCAAAGGTGGGAAACAGCTTTCTTCGGAGATTCTCGACATCATCTCCAAGTCTCTCGGTCCGCACCGTTATTTAATTGAATAGGAAGGGAAATGTAGTCTCTCTCCTCTTCTTTGCTTCTACTCCTGTGCAGGCCCCGGGCCATGTTTCCCGTACTCTCAAAATAGGAAATTGTTTTAGGACAGTTGCCCGGTGGAAACCGTTTTGAGACTCCATTCACTGTTCCGGATTGATTTCCCGGCGGCATTTTTCTTGCTTTCCTTCCTCGTTATATCTGACACCGCATGACAGAA
>JBKHHW010000200.1:0-5471 GCA_046538945.1 Chitinispirillaceae bacterium
AGAAGAAGAAAAACAGTCCGGATTTTCATGCAGAAACCCTTTTGAAACGTTAAATCGGCTTTTCATTTCTATACACTGCAAAATGGAATAATCAGTACATTATTAATATAACAATATATAGAGGTTTTGTAATAACAAACAGTAAAAAAATGTACTAGCTGTGAGTTCAAATTGTATGTTGTCAGTCTGGAAAAACTCCTGCAACGCGGCGATCTTCTCTGGTTCCCCCCGGCTCAGCGTAAACTTTCGGAAAGTGCAGAATATTATCATACCTCTCCTCAAGTGCTTTCTCCATTCTCAGCTTGTCTATTATCTCAGCCGATATGGGCAACAGGCAAGGGGATGTGCGTTGTTGGGTACTCTTGCTTTTTAATTTCAGAAGAAGTGCTTCTGTGCACGCGCTGCCGTTGTCTTTAAGTTCACATGAGCTGCATAGACATCTGTGTTTGGATCTTTTGTATTTTCTCTTCATATTCTGCAGATTCTTGGTTTATCTGAATTTTCAAATTTAGTACTGAACATGATCATAAACCTTCTTTGGAAATGATTACCCGTAGGTATTCTATTCTCCTCTGGCAAACGGCTAGACCCTGATTGCATGGCGTCCGAATGGTTTCATCAACACCATTTGCATATGCATCAGTGCTACGGTTTCCGGTATGGTAACGGCAAGAAATCGACAAGGCAT
Organism: Chitinispirillaceae bacterium; assembly: GCA_046538945.1. Taxonomy (GTDB): domain Bacteria; phylum Fibrobacterota; class Chitinivibrionia; order Chitinivibrionales; family Chitinispirillaceae; genus JAEZKC01. The sequence continues at coordinate 689 of JBKHHW010000200.1, forward strand.
TTGTTTCCGCTGGCATAGGGTAAAATTCTTTCCTGAAAACGCTCACACCGATATTGTTCACATTTTCAAGTCGGTTATGGTACCATCAGAATTCAATATAATCAAAAATTCACTCTGCTGTAATTGTTTTTTTTATTTTTAGGTAGTTTTCTGTTCACTTTTTTATGGTTTAATGGGAGTTAACGGATTTATAGGGGAATCGGTCATAATTTTAATATGATCGATAGGTCGGGAATATTCGTCTAAGTGGTTAAGTATCAGGGTTGTTCACTTTTTTTTATGGGAGTGTGATTGAATGTCTTATGACAACACAGTGCTCTCTTCCAGAACGGCTGCAGTAATAATTGCAATAATGTTCACTTTTTGCAACATGCCTCGCCATTTTCCTATTATATTGTGTTCATGAACCGGATCAGCATATTTGATTATCTGAATTACAGGGATTTTCTCAGAGATGCTTTCGCCTGCCTGAAGCAAATCGATCCTTCCTATAACTACAGGAGGATTGCTTCCGAACTGGGAATGAAATCTATCGGGCATATCACGTGGATTCTTCAGGGGAAACGAAATCTCACCCTGCGCAAGACCGACCGTTATTCCCAACTTCTGGGTTTGAATAAAAAAGAGGATTCCTATTTTAAACTTCTCGTTCTTTATACCAACAGTAAAAAGCATTCTGAGAAAAGAGATCTGTTTGAAAATATCGTAAAGGCTCAGAGATCCGAAAAACGCATAGTCACAAAAGAACAGGTCGAGTACTGGAGTAAATGGTATTATTCCGCAATGCGGGAACTGGTGGCCATTCACAGGATAACAGATGATTACAAGGAGGCTGCCCGACTGCTGGTGCCCAGAATCACGCCGGGGGAGGCGGAAAAGGCTCTCAGATTTCTCGAGAAACTCAATTTCGTAGCCCGCGATGAGCAGGGGTACTATAAACGTCTTGACAAAGTGGTTTCCATGGACGCGGAATGGGGAACCCTGGTTGTGAAGCAGCATCAGATGGACATGCTTGATCTGGCCAAACTGGGTCTGGAGAAGATTCCGCGCGAAGAGCGGGACATCTCCAGCGTAACCATGAGTTTGTCACAGGAGAGGTTCGAGCAGGTAAGGAGAATGTTTCAGGATTTCCGTCAGCAGCTCATAACTCTGGCCCGGACCGATCCTGATCCCGAGCGGGTGTATCAGGTCGGGCTGCAGGTTTTTCCATTGTCGAAAAATCCGGGGGGGGATGGATGAGGTGTAGAACACTGTCGCTTATCTTCGTGGCTGTGTATCTGTTGTACTGCGGATGCTCAAAGTCCGTGGTGGGAGAGGGGGGCGGAGCTACAGAAACGGTAAACTGTAAAGTCGTCAGTTCAACAGGAAAACCTGATTCCGGTGCAGTTGTGCGCCTTGTCGATGCGGGGAACTGGTTTGAAAAGCGTCAGAGCGGAATTTCAGTAGTGCTGGACAGTGCGGTTACAGGGAAAGACGGGAGAATTACATTTGAATATGATACGGGGTACACCTGCAATATGGAGGTGGATGGCGATGGTAAAGCTGCATTCATCAGGGATGTGAGCAGTTTAAATGACGGTTCATCCGTTCCTCAGATCATCGTTCTTCAGCCTGCGGCTTCGTTTGGTGTAAGTCTGGATTCCGGAAACACAGTTGCAAGAGTGGAACTGTTCGGGACCACTTATTCTTCCACTGTTCAGGGGGACCGGTTCACAATTGCCCAAATGGCACCGGGTGTCTACCCTCTGCTTCTGGTTACAGAAGAAGAGGTGTACCACTTCGGCAACACTGCAGAGATCGGAGAGGGGGCCGATGTGACGGTCAGACTGGGTGTGGATGAGTCAGCTTTGCTCATCGACGATTTCGAAGGTGACTTCCGGCTTTACCATCCTTCAAAGCTGGGATTGATAACGGGTGGAAACTGGTATACGTATGATGATTCCGGTGAAGCGGACAGCAATACTTCCTTTATCAATATCGATATCTCCGAACAGAATGCATTCGAAGGAAAAAGCCTCTCAGCCCAAGCTGTGTTAGGTAATGGAGCCGATTATCCCTTTGCCGGATTGGGAGTGAATGTCTTATCACAAGGACAGAACTGCGATTTCAGCACAGTAAACTCCATTTCCTTCTGGGCACGGGGGAACTGCACCGTTTATTTCAGTGTGGAGACGGAAATTGTTGATCAGATTAACTGGTCACCTCACTTCGGCATGCAGATCGAGCTTACAGACACCTGGACAGAATATACAGTACAGATGGACAACATTGCGGTTCCCCCTTCCAGTGAAGCTGCCAAACAGGGATTGGGGTGGGATGATGTGAAGCACACGGTAAGGCGTATCGAGTTCGACCTGCCTTACGGGGCAAACACGCTGGGCGATACGCTTCTTTTTGAAATTGATGACGTGTACATACATGGGGCTCAGATAGAAGATCTGCTTCCCTGAAAAGAGCCGTCTTACGGTAGATACTAACCTCAAAGGAGTGGATTGTGAACAGAATTTTGACCTTTTTGACACTGTTTGCATTTTCGGCAGTTGCACAACTGGAGTATGCCGGCACTGTTCATTTCAAAGTGGACCAGTTCGGGTATCATTCTCATGATTCCAAGGTAATGGTGATAAGCCAGGCCAGGGAGGGGTTCAATGCCGAAACAGAGGGTTCTTTTGAACCGGGGTCCACACTTGAGGTGAGGAGCTGGTCGGCGGGTGAGATGGGTACTTCGGTCGTGTTCACAGGTGAACCGCTGGTCTGGAATGAGGGTGAAACCGACCCTCTCAGCGGGGATGCCGGATGGTGGTTTGACTTTTCGGAGGTGACCGAACCAGGCGAGTATGTGGTCTATGATCCGCAAAATGATGTCCGGTCCCACCCTTTCAGAATCGGGGATGACGTTTACAGGGATGTGCTTAAGGCTGCGGTCAAGTCGTTCTATTTTCAGCGTGAAGGTTTTGAAAAAACCGCTCCGTTTGCAGGTGAATGGACTGACGAAGCAAGTCATCTTCAGGATACTGCGGCATTGGATCTCGAGACGAAGTCCATCAGACGCGATGTCACAGGCGGATGGATGGATGCGGGAGATCAGAATAAATACATTACGTTCGTGGTTGATGTGATTCACAGTCTTCTGATCGCCTATGAGGAGAATCCTTCTGTTTTCACGGATGATTTCGAGATTCCCGAGAGCGGTAACGGTGTTCCGGATATTCTGGATGAGATCGTGTGGGAACTTGAGTGGATGATCAGAATGCAGGATACGGACGGGGGAGTGTTCATAAAAACCGGGTCTCTTGATCATAATGACCCCAGTCCCCCCAGTGCCGACACCCGACAGCGCTACTACGGACCCAAGTGTACCAGCAGCGGTTTGGCGGCTGCAAGCACGTTCGCTCATGCATCCATTGTTCTGCGTGATTTCCCTCTGTATGCCGAATTGTCAGATGACCTGGCGTTGCGTGCCGAAATGGCTTGGGACTGGGTGGAGCAGAAGCGGCTTGAAAGCGGTTTTCAGACTGCTTGTGATGCTCAGGATGAACGTATACAATCTGGAAATGCCGACCGGAGTGAGCTTGAGCAGGAGGAACAGGCCGTTACAGCAGCCGTATACCTTTTTGCCCTGACCGGGAAAACCAAATACAATGAGTATGTTATCGAAAATTATGAGAAAAGTGAACTTCTGACAGGAACATGGTGGGGCCCTTACAAGATAAGTTTTCAGGACGCCGTGCTGAGGTACACAACACTTGAGGGAGCTGATTCAGATGTAAGCGACGCTGTTCTGTCCTGTAAAAGTGACAACTACGCAATATCGGATTACTATGATGCCCCTACTGAAAAAGCTCTTTACAGAGCTTATATGCCGGAAGATGCATTTCACTGGGGGCATAATGCAGCCAGAGGCAATGCGGGCAATATCCTGATGCAGAGTGTTAAATACAACGTCAATCCGGAAGACAAGGACCAGTACATGAACCGGGCAAGGCAGATGGTTCACTGGTTTCACGGAGTGAATGCCCTTGGGAAAGTGTATCTGACAAATATGTATGATTTCGGTGCCGAAAACAGCGCTTATGAGATTTTTCACTCCTGGTTTGCACAGGGTACAGAGTGGCAGAACGCTCTCACCGGGATCGGACCGGCCCCGGGTATCGTGCCCGGCGGGCCCAACAAGGATTACGGCTACAAGGAAGACGATCCGAGCCGTTCCTGGTTCGGACCCCATACGGTCAATCTCAAACCGCCTTACGGTCAGCCGCCTGAAAAGAGCTACAAGGATTGGGGAAAGGCCTGGAATACCGAAGGGTGTATCGATGATCAGTGTCAGGAAGGATCGTATGCCGTTACGGAAAACGCCATCTATTATCAATCCGCCTATGTGCGATTGTTGAGTCATTTTGTGGACCCGCAATCCAGTTCACCTGTCCGTTTTCCTGACTCTCGTGTTCGCAGGAGCGTCATCGGAGCACCCGACTTCCGCATTTCAGCCGGAAATCTCGTTATCTCGGGTATCGGGGGCTGTAAGGGAGAGGTGGTATTGCGTAATCTAAAGGGACGCGTGGTGGTTAGCCGCAGCCTGGATGGCGGTTCCAAGCTGAAGATCCCCACAGGCAATCTGGCAGCGGGTGTCTTTTTCGTGGAGTTGCGTTCGGGAATGGGTTCGTTTGTTTCAAAACTGATACACAAGTAGCTGCCCGGCAGAGGGGCTCTATGCCCCTCTGTTTATGCATTCAACAATCATACAACCTCGTCAAAACAGTCGATCACCGTTTTTAGATAAATC
>JBKHHW010000201.1:0-5456 GCA_046538945.1 Chitinispirillaceae bacterium
GCTTCTGCTTCTGCAGTTTCTGCTTCTGCAGCTTCTGTTTCTGCAGCTTCTGTTTCTGCAGTCTCGGGAGTGTCAGCCCATTCGGTAGACTCTGTCTCAGTTACTTCTGCTTCAGTTGAAGACCAGTCAGAGGTCTCTTCCTGCGGTTGGGAAGTGGTGGAATAATCGGTCTCTTGCTCTGAATAGGATGATTCTGATCCGAAGCCACTTCCCTCAATACCCACATTGTCATTGGACTTGCTGTCTATCCAGTAGTCGTATCCGGCGGGTTTAAGGATGTTTTCCCCGAATGCCTTGGCCTGCGAATACCAGTCGAAAGTACCTATACGGATTCTGTAATAGGTTCCCATGAGTTCGGGAGTGGGATTGTCGACTGCCGCGACGTATGCGGGATAGCCTTTTCCGTTGAATTCGGAGGAGAGCTGGTCGGCAGTGCCCTGCGTTGCGTGGGTGGCGACCTGCACCGAGTAACGGCCGTTTTCACTAAACTGCGGGACATAGGAACTGGCCTCAGACTCAGTGTCATCCTTCTTGTCCGTTTTGCCCTCATCGACATAGAACTCGTCAAAAACGTCTGATGAGTTGTCTTTGGCCTCCGGCTTAGGGGTAGAGGAAAATTCCTTGTCCTCTGCTTTTTCCTTCTGTGCGCATCCAAAAAGTACTGCGGTGCAAACTGCAGCGGTAATCAGGAACTTGCCTAATGCCATAGTTCCTCCTCTTCCTGGCTATGTATTGAATAAAAATTTATTATTGCTTGTGAAATGCCAACTATTAAAACTACTATAGTACACAAAGGAAAACCAACTGTTTATGGAAATTTGGCTTTCGGCTTATATTAATGGGGCCTCCTCTGGTGTGTACTCCATTACGCAGTTGTCATTTTCATTATTGTACAATTGTTGTTCTTTTAATCACAACAGTCCCCTGTTAAAGGACCCCTTTTGTGGTCGGCAGAGAGTCGCTTGCCTTCGCGTCTATGGAGCAGGCTTGTGACAGCGCCTTTGCGAACGCTTTGAAAACAGCTTCCAGCGAGTGGTGGCTGTTGCGGCCTCTGATGAGATCCACATGCAGCGTGACACGGGAATGGTCCGTGAATGCCTTGAAAAAATCCTCGACCAGATCACATTCAAAAGTGTTTATTTTTCTGTCTACCAGCGAAACTTCGTACACCAGATTCTGTCTTCCTGCGATATCCAGACACACTCTCGCCAGCGATTCATCCATGGGAACATAACTTGTCCCGTAGCGGACAATACCCCTGCAGTCACCCAGTGCTTCGGCTAACGCCATTCCCAGACAGATTCCGATGTCCTCTGCGCTGTGATGAAAGTCAACGTGGGTGTCACCTTTGCAGGTCAGATTCAGATCGAACAGACCGTGCTTTGCAAAGAGAGTCAGCATATGATCCATGAATCCGTTACCGCTCTGGATCTGTGATTCGCCCCGGCCGTCAATTTCCAGTTCAAGACTGATGTCCGTTTCGTTCGTTTTGCGGGTTATGGTAGCTTTACGGCTCATGAGTGCCCCTTCTGTAGTCGGTTATCCGAAAAAACTTTTCAGGCAGTTAAGAAGTCTTCTGTTCTCTTCACTTTTCCCCACGCTGATACGCAGACAATTTTCCAGAAGCGGGTAGGAGGAAACATCCCTGACCAGAATACCCTCCTTTTTAAGAAAATCAAACAGCTTCTGTTTTTCGCTGTACCGGACAAGAATGAAATTCGCCTTGCTGTCGTAGACATTATCAAAGGGAAAAGATTTGAAACCGGAGTACAGTTTGTCTCTTTCCTTGATCATGGCGGCAACCGAGGAGGAGAGATGGGTTCTGTTCTTCAGAAGAAGCGATGCGGTATATTCGGTGAAGAAATTTATGTTGTAGGGGAGTTTTATCTTGTTGATTTCAGAAATCATCTCCTCTGCGCCGATCATGTACCCTATTCTCAGCCCCGCTGCGCCCATTGCCTTGGAAAAAGTTCTGGTCACAATGAGATTGGGGTACTCCGAAATGAGTTTGATTCCGTTGAATCCACCGAATTCCACATATGCCTGGTCAAGAATGCAGATTCCGCTGTGCTGATCAAGAATACTCCTGAGCTGCTCCTCTGATATATCGTTTCCCACTGGATTGTTGGGAGAACAGATGATAAGAAGTGAACCGGGGTTCTCCCGCACCGCCTTTTGAATGGCTTCGGTATCGTACTGCAGATCATCGGTAAGGCTGATATTCACATTCCGTGATCCCATTCCCTCCGAGAGCAGCTTGTAGACGGTGAACGTGGGTGAACAGATGATCGCCGCGGATGCCTTGGACAGAAACGAAAGAAGAAGAACCAGAAGCACTTCGTTGGACCCGTTGCCAACGATCACATTGGACGGCTTTACTCCCGTATAGCGAGCCAGATCCGCCTTGAGATCTTCGGGAATGAAGTTGGGATACCGGTTCCAGGGGCGTTCGATGCAGAATTGAGCGGCTTGTTTTTTGATTTCAAGCGGCCAGTCCTGCGGATTCTCGTTCTGGTTGAGCTTGATTTCGGTTTCCTCGGGCGTGAGGTGATAGCCTTTGAGAGCCCGGATATTGTCACTTATAAATGAAAGCGCACCTTCAATTTTCATAATGCTTCTGTACTTCCTCTGAGAGGTCATTTACGGTTTTGTCCAGATCATTCAGTTCCACTACAAGGTAGAACATAAGCGCGACAGCTCCCAGTAGCGCGATTGTGAACAGTGTGATCCAGACGATAACCATTTGCTTTTTCCTAGATTGAATAGTTACAAAATAAAACCGGCAGGTTTAATGTTAAAGTGTTAATTGCAGCCGTCAGGGTCTGAAAAGACGCCGGAAATTGTCCTCGATGCGTTTCTGAAGTGTGCCGCTGTCAATGGAAAGCAGTTTTGCCGCCTCCCGGGCGGTGTGGATCACATAACCCGGTCTGTTTTGCTTGCCCCTTTTAGGGACCGGCGCCAGATACGGAGTGTCCGTTTCCACAAAGAGTCTGTCCGGAGGTATGCGGGGGAGAAGTGAGCGTATCCCCGCATTCTTGTAGGTGATGATTCCGGAAACAGACACATAGAAACCGCAGTCAAGTATGTAGTCCAGCGCTTGTGAGTCACCGGTGAAGCAGTGGAATACCACCTTCCGTGCCCCGCTCTCATGGCACAGCTGAGCCACTCTCTTTTCCATGCCCCGCGAATGGACCAGAACCGGCAGATCCCTTGTTTTTGCAATCTCCAGCTGTCGCTTAAAGAAAGGCATCTGCTGTTCAAGGGAAGGATAGCGGGGATTTGAGCTGTCCAGACCGATTTCACCTACCGCGATCACAGATGGGTCGTCAAGCAGCTTCTCCAGTTCACCGGCCCAGTTTTCATCCTGGTCTGTCACATCGAAAGGGGATATTCCCAGCGCCGCTCTGAGCTGCTCCGGAAATCTGCGGCACTGTTCCAGAACGGTGAAGGCTGTCTGAAGGCTTACTGAATTGTTGACTACAAAAGAAACGCCGCCGGATTCTGATTCTCTTACCAGTTCGGCGAGCGTTTCCTGATCGAAATCGAACAGATGAGCATGGATATCGATCCACATGGTCTGTTTACTGGCGGTCCCTGAATGTTCTGTTCCACTTGGTCTGGTTCCAGACATCCGCACCTGAACGGTCAAGCTTGAACACCACCACACCCCGGCCTCTCACATTGATCGGCTCGCCGTCCAGTTTTATTTTGGTGGCCTGGTTGCTGCCCAGCTTGATATTGAAACTGTCCTTTGCGCTGAAGTTGCGGACCTGCCCCTCGCGCAGGATATTCTTCCACGATTCACCGTCACTGAACACCTGTATCCATGCCGAGTCCTTCACTATCTGCAACTGAAGATTCATCGGTGTAGTTCTCTCTGAATCTTCGGTTTTTTCTACCTCCTTCGCTACTGCAGCTTCGGAAGTGTCGGATTCGGTAAGCGAATCGGAAACCGGAGTTGCAAGGGTGGTGAGGAGGCTGTCTTCGTCAACCAGCGTATCCTTCGCAGTTACCGGCTCGGCAGGTATTTCTGTCTGTACCTGGTCCTTTTTGGGAATCCAGCCGTTCTGATTCGCCACATAGGCCAGAACGCCGATAAGCAGTACCAGTACGGAAGTGATCAGGAAAGTGGAACTCTTCCTGGGCTCAGCCTTCTGCATGCTGATTTCAAGCTTGTTGGAGGTGTCTTTCTGATAATGCTCCTGTTCCAGACCCCGTTCCTTGTAGAACTCGCTGAGAATCTGATCGGAGTCAAGCGAAAGATATTTGGCGAGTGATCGGAGATAGACCCGCACATAAGGATCTGCCGGAAGCGAGCTGTAGTCGCTGTCTTCCAACGCCTTTATATAGTTTACGTTAAGCTTGAGATCTTTGGCTATGGTTTCCACCGTTATCCTGCGGGTAATACGCTCCTTTCTGAGGATATCACCGACACGATCCCTGGAGTCGCCGGATGCGGGAGTATCTTTTTCAACTTTGTCGGACATCGATAGATTCCTTTCGCACAAACTGTTTTATCAGATTGAGTGTGGCTGTTACGGGAAGTCCCACCACGTTATAGTAACAGCCTTCAATTTTATCCACAAATATCATCGCTCTGCCCTGAATCGCGTAAGCACCGGCCTTGTCCCGGTATTCATCCATGGCAAGATAGCTCTGAATTTCCTTCTGGCTCAGGTCCCTGAAAAAAACCGAAGTCTTCACTGCCACCGACCGGGAAAACTCCTTTTCGGTGCAGAGAAGCGCGACTGCGGTGATCACCGTATGGCTTGTGCCGGAAAGCATCGAGAGCATCCGCGCGGCCTCCTCTTTATCTGCAGCCTTGCCCAGGATGTTCTTGCCTTTCACCACCACCGTGTCGGCGCCCAGAACCAGCGCCCCGGGCCGTCTGCGCGCGATCGATTCCGCTTTGGCCGTGGCCAGAAAGCGCAGCGAGTTCTCCAGGTCATCCGCATTGATATAAGACTCTTCATCCGCCACTCCCGGGTCTTCGATATCGAATGTTAGCCCCATTTGGGAGAGGATCTGCCGCCTTCGCGGTGATCTGGATGCAAGAATGAACGGTCTTTTCAGGTTTTCCAGTTCTGTCATAAATATAGTAAGGTGGAATCTATCTCCACAAAAATCAGTGACTTGGTTTTTAGCTGATCTGCCCGGTTCGAGGTGATGATTCGCTCTGATCCCGCTGCTTTGATTAAAATACATCACCTTGATTGCCTGTGCAAAGTGCTGAAATCAGGATTCAGCTTTGGATTTGGTAATTCGTTTCGGGGAGGGGGGATATTTTGGGGAGGGGAGGAAGGAAATGTTATTGATGGATTTCAGGCGCGACGTTGGGAGGTGAGCGACGAGCCCAAAACAGGGCGTGCGCGACGTTGGGAGGTGAACGACGAGCCCAAAGCAGGGCGTGCGCGACGTTGGGAGGTGAACGACGAGCCCAAAGCAGGGCGTGCGCG
>JBKHHW010000202.1:0-5420 GCA_046538945.1 Chitinispirillaceae bacterium
GGCTGTGTTATGCGGAGCTGGCGATGAGGTGGGTGTTCTGAAGGTGAATCAGTGCAGAATCAGCGTCGTGTTACTCCGTCCCCTCGTTTCCAGTTCCCTTGTCTCTCACAGCTTCATTCTGGATATCACCAGACGCCTGAACTCCTGGGCCGGTGAGGATTCCGGCTGCAGAAGCAGGGCTTTTTCACAGTATTCCAGGGCCGCGGGGAAGTCGCCCGTTTCGAAAAATGTCCTGCCCAGGGCAAAGAGCGTATCGAAATTGAAGGGTTTCAGTTCCACGCTCCTCTGAAGCGCCTTGACCGCGGCGGCGTTGTTGTCCATGACCCTGTTCACTATCCCCAGCAGATAGAATGCCCTGCCGTTTTCTGGTTCGCATTCGGTGGCGGCCTGGAAATCGCTGAGGGCATCCTCGTACCTGGATTCCGAAAAGAAAGCCATGCCGCGGTGAACAAGCACCACGGCTTTGAGAAAGGGGGCGGTTTCCTTTTCCAGAATTCGGGTATAGATGTCTATGGCGGATGTGAAATCCTTGTCGTTATGGGCGTAGAGCGCTTCCAGGAGCAGTTCATCCATGTTGTCGGACGAGATTATGGGGCGTTTTTTGTTTTTCCTGCATTCGTTTTTCTTTTTGTCGAAAGCGGTAAGTCCCGGCTTCTGTTCCTCGAGCTGGCAGGCAAACGAGTGCCTTCGCTTTTCCAGTTCCGAGTGGAGCTGACGTTGGTATTCGCGGATCTCCTGAAAGATGATATCCGAAAGAGTGAGGTTGGCGTTGAGTGCGGCGAGCTTGCGGCGCAGGGGCTCATCCAGGGGAGTGATTCTGTTTTTGTAGATCAGTTCGTGCTCCACCTCCGCCCAGGCATCCTGCAGAAAGGTGCGGATCTGTATCTCACAGAACTGTACATCGAGATTGGGGTATTTTTCCACAATGTCGTAGGGGATTTCAAGCAGCAGGTGTGTTGAGCGGTATCCGAATTCTCTGAACGTGTGTTCAGCTCCCTTGCGTTCCACCTCGTGTACTCTGAAAGCGCCTCGGAGGATATTCTCGACCTGTTCAAGATCCTCCAGAAACGGGCAGACCACCCTGATTGCCAGAATGTCGTGTATCGGCAGCAGTTCACCTGTAAGTTTCTCCTCGGAGAGACGCCTGAGAAGTTTTTCATAGTAGCTTTCAAACGTTTTGACCCTGAATTTCAGGGTGAAATGGATCTCCTCTTTGATCAGTTTGGTTCTCAGGCGGCGCTGCAATAACTCCAGTACCTGAATGTAGGAGGAGTGCATCGAGGCATGATGTTTCTCAAGCTTCCCGCGGTCCGGATATGCTGTTCTGTTCATCTGTACTGTTGTCCTCTTCCGGTATACAAGCTCAGGCAAAGATTGTTTCTAATTATGAATTCGGGACCGCACTTTTTCAATCGGAAACGAGCATGGCCGGGGAAAATTGAGGGTTTCGGTCTTAATTTGAAACACCTGTTTTTTGTAGTAATATCCTCGCCTGGCGTTCGAAATTGGATGATCGTTCAGATATCCATAATTCTTCAAGTCAGAAACTATTTTACGTAACTTATGTCACTTCTAAGTCTCAGCAAAATACAGATGGCCTTCGGCGGTCCGCCGATTCTCGATGATGTTACGCTGGATATCCACAAGGGGCAGCGTATCAGCTTTCTGGGGCGTAACGGCGCCGGGAAATCGACTCTCATGAAAATCATTGCGGGGCTGACCCCTCCCGATGGTGGCGAGATCATTACTTCGCCCGGTACCCGCACGGCCTACCTTCCTCAGGATATTCCGGTAGAGGTAGGGGGCAGCGTTTACGAAATAGTTGCCCGGGGAGCCGGCAGTGTGGGGGAGGATCTGATTTCACTCCACAATGCTGCTGTTTCTAATCCCGATCCAGCCGCACTTCAGAATACCCATACCCGCATAGATGAACTTGACGGCTGGCGCGTAAGCGGTGTGGTGGACAAGGTGATCAGCCTTACTCAGCTCGATGCCGATGCGCAGTTTTCCACCCTCTCCGGAGGGATGAAGCGGCGGGTGCTTCTTGCCCGTGCGCTTGTGAACGAACCGGATCTGCTGCTTCTGGATGAGCCTACAAACCATATGGATATCGATTCCATAAACTGGCTTGAGTCCTTCATTCTGGGGTCAAAGCTTACGGTCCTGTTCGTAACCCACGACCGGAGGCTTCTCAGGCGTATAGCCACCCGGATTATCGAGCTTGACCGGGGAAAGCTGGTTGACTGGTCCTGTGATTACGATACTTTCCTGCAGAGAAAACAGGCGATTCTGGATGCGGAGGAAAAGTCCTGGGAACTGTTCGATAAAAAACTGGCTCAGGAGGAGGTATGGATCCGCAAGGGGATCAAGGCGCGCCGCACCCGCAACGAGGGCAGGGTTCGGGCTCTCAAAAAGCTGCGGGAGGAGCGAAAGAAACGCCGTGAGAGGAGCGGGACCGTATCCATGGAGATCAGTCAGGCGGGGCGGTCCGGTAACAGAGTTCTGGAGGTGGAGAATCTTTCTTTCTCCTATGATGGAAAACCGATTGTGAAGGATGTCACTACTACTGTCATGCGGGGAGACCGGGTGGGGATTATCGGTCCCAACGGTTGCGGCAAGACCACTTTTTTGGATCTTCTTCTGGGTAAACAGAAACCCCGGGCAGGGGAGGTCCGGGCCGGCACCAATGTGGAGGTGTCTTATTTTGACCAGTTCAGAGAGGTGCTTGACCCTGAAAAAACTGTATGGGAAAATGTGGCTCCGGGCGGGGGAGATACGGTTTTCGTAAACGGGGCTCCCAAACATGTGATATCGTACCTGAGGGATTTTCTCTTCACTTCCGAGCGGGCTAAATCTCCTGTCAAGCAGCTTTCGGGCGGTGAACGCAACCGTCTGATGCTTGCCCGCATGTTCACCAAGCCGGCCAATGTGCTGGTTCTTGACGAACCCACTAACGATCTGGACACCGACACCCTGGAGCTTCTGGAAGAGTTGCTGAGTGATTTTGCCGGTACCGTGCTGGTGGTGAGTCACGACCGGGAGTTTCTCAACAATATCGTGACCTCGGTGTTTGCGTTTGAAGGCGATGGTGTTGTAAAGGAGTATGTGGGCGGGTACGATGACTGGGAGCGGCAGAGCAGTGCTCAAAAAAAAGAGGCACTGCAGTCGATGCCGGTGCAGAAGAAGAAAAAAGAACCTCCGGTGGCAAAGGACACTCCCAGAAAACTGACCTACAAGGAAAAGAAGGAACTTGAGTCTCTGCCCGGGCTTATAGAAAGGCTTGAATCCGAGTACAGCGATTTGGGCAATCAGATCTCCGATCCCCAAAATCTAAAAAAGCAGGGGTTTGCTTCAGAGGCCCAGGCGAGGCTTCAGCAGATTGACAGCGAACTGGAGGAAGCCTACGGTCGGTGGGAGGAGCTTGAGGGGGTGTGAGTCTAAAGGAATCAGTTTTGTATCCCCGGGGGCTTTTGCAGAATCCAGGAAATCGAAATGCGAGCGGAAACAAACCGTGAAAAAGAATCATATCTTACCAAGTTTGCATACCAGGGCACCGTCTTCCAGACCAGTATCAAGTAATTTTTGATCATATTGTTTGATGGGAACGCATTGAAATCGCCCGCGTTCATAACCCGATCGCCTGCTTCAAGCGGATAGATACAGCTGTCCAAACACCGTTCACGATGTTCTCCGCTAAGTTCTTGATGCATGAAAAAAGGGCGGAACCGAAGTCCCGCCCCTGACCGCACACTGCACTTGTTTGTTGATTACTAGTATTCATCCATTCCCGCGCCGGGCATTCCACCTTCAGCCTTCTCCTTCTTTTCAGGCTGATCGGAAATGATGCACTCGGTAGTGAGGATAAGGCTTGCAATCGAAGAGGCGTTCTCGAGAGCCGAGCGGGTGACCTTGGTGGGGTCGATCACTCCGGCTTTGAGAAGATCCTCGTAGGTGTCCGAATAGGCGTTGTAGCCGTAGGCGCCTTTGCCGTTCTTGACCTCGTTGCACACCACCGAAGGTTCTTTACCGGCATTGGTGGTGATCATGCGCAGAGGCTCCTCGCAGGCACGGCGGATGATTTCCACACCGATCTTCTCGTCACCCTCGAGTTTGACATTGTCGAGAGCTGCCGCGGCACGGATAAGAGCCACACCACCACCGGGAACCACCCCCTCCTCGACAGCCGCCCGGGTGGCATGCAGCGCATCCTCAACACGAGCCTTCTTTTCCTTCATCTCAGTTTCGGTTGCGGCACCGATATTGAGAACCGCAACACCGCCGGCCAGTTTCGCAAGCCTCTCCTGGAGTTTTTCCCGATCGTAGTCGGAAGTGGTCTCCTCGATCTGCTTGCGGATCTGATTGACGCGGCCTTTGATGTCTTCGGTCTTTCCGGCACCCTCGATAATCGTGGTGTTCTCCTTTTCGATAACCACCCGTTTGGCTTTACCGAGTGAATCGACGGTGGTGTTCTCCAGTTTGAAACCGGCTTCCTCTGAGATGAGAATGCCGCCGGTAAGGGTGGCAATATCCTCAAGCATGGCTTTTCTGCGGTCGCCGAAACCGGGAGCCTTGACCGCGGCGATCTTGAGCGTTCCGCGCAGCTTGTTTACAACCAGAGTCGCAAGAGCTTCACCGTCCACATCTTCGGCGATGATAAGCAGGCTCTTGCCCATCTGGGCAACTTTTTCAAGAATCGGCAGCAGATCCTTCATGGCACTGATTTTCTTGTCGAAAATGAGAATCATCGGTTCGTCAAGCACGCACTCCATGTTGTCGGGGTTTGTCACAAAATAGGGGGAGAGGTATCCGCGGTCAAACTGCATTCCCTCAACCACCTCGAGGCTGGTCTCCATGCTCCTGGCCTCTTCGACGGTGATGACACCATCCTTTCCGACTTTCTCCATGGCGTCTGAAAGAAGGTCGCCGATAGTGGGGTCGTTGTTTGCGGAAATGGCGCCCACCTGAGCGATCTCCATTTTCCCCTCGACAGGACGGGAATCTTTTTTAAGCTGATCAATGACTGCCTTGACTGCAGTGTCCATACCGCGCTTGATGGCCATGGGATCGGCACCGGAGGTCACGTTTTTGATACCCAGATGAGCGATCACCTGAGCTAGTACTGTAGCGGTAGTGGTACCGTCACCGGCAACGTCGGATGTCTTGGATGCTACTTCCTTGACCATTTTTGCGCCCATGTTTTCGAACTTGTCCTTGAGTTCGATCTCTTTGGCAACGGTCACACCGTCTTTGGTGACAGTGGGGGAGCCCCAGCTTTTCTCTATCACCACGTTTCTTCCGCGGGGACCGAGGGTGACTTTCACAGCATTGGCAAGTGTGTCGACTCCTTTGAGCAGTTTGTCTCTTGCTGAAACTTCGAAAGCCAGCATTTTCGCAGCCATGGTTAGTTATCTCCTTGTGTA
>JBKHHW010000050.1:0-18886 GCA_046538945.1 Chitinispirillaceae bacterium
CTACAGAAAAACAGCTACCCCAAAGGTGTCTTTTTGATAAAACACCGATTCACCTCTGGGGTGGCCGGAACTTCTCCGCATACCACTCACCTTCTCCTGGGAACATCCCCTCCCTCAATTTCCTCCTCTCTTGATCCAAAAACAGAACAACTCCAAACACCAATCCCCCCAACCGAAAAACCCGCTCACATTCCCATTGACTCCCCCACCCCAAAGCATTATTTTGTTGTGGGCAAAAATAGTTTTCATGGGGATGCTTTATCCCCCTATTTCCGAAGTAAAAATCTGATGATCTTACGTTTTGTTCAGAAGATATCCTCCTCAGCGCACAGGGGAGGATATCTTTTTTTTTGGGACTAAAACAACTAATACCGGCTACACTTTCGTACTGAAGTGTATCGGATAAATCAGGTTTCTACTCAATTCAACATAAAAGCGAGGTTTCCTTGAAAGGTTATGTAGCACTGGAAGATGGGACCATCTTTGAAGGAGAGTCTTTCGGAGCAGCCGGAGAAGCGGTCGGGGAAGTCGTGTTCAACACCGGAATGACCGGCTATCAGGAAGTGCTCACCGATCCCTCCTACTCCTCTCAGATCGTCACCATGACCTATCCTCTCATCGGCAACTACGGGGTTAATGAAAAAGATGTGGAGTCTTCCCGCATTCAGGTCGCCGGGTTCGTGGTGAAAGAAGCCTGCCCCTACCCCTCCAATTTCACCTCTCAAAAGAGCCTTTCTCAATACCTGAAGGAAAACGGCATCGTGGGTGTGGAGGATGTGGACACGCGGGCGCTGACCAGACATATCCGTACCAAAGGGGCTCTCAAGGCGGTTATCTGGGCCGGTGATGAAGCGATATCCACCGATGAACTGGTACAGAAAGCCAAAGGTTGGAAAGGTCTGGTAGGTGTCGATCTGGTCAAAGACGTGACCTGCAAGAAACCCTATGTGTGGGAAGAAGATAGTGCAGCCGAACAGCGATTTTCAATTGTGGCCTTCGATTTCGGAGTCAAATACAATATCCTCAGGATTCTGAGCAAACTCGGGTGCAAAGTGACCGTGGTTCCTGCCGATACCAGTGCAGAAGAGGTACTGGCGTACCAACCGGATGGAATCTTTCTTTCGAACGGCCCGGGAGATCCGGCGGCGGTGACCTACGCAGTTGATACCATCCGCAGCCTTATCGGGAAAAAGCCCATTTTCGGCATCTGTCTGGGACATCAGCTCATTTCCCTTGCTCTGGGAGGATCCACCTTCAAACTTAAATTCGGACACCACGGTTCCAATCATCCCGTAAAGGATATAGAAACGGGAGTGATCGAGATTACAAGCCAGAACCACGGTTTCTGCGTGGATGCCGATTCACTGAGTTCAAGCGGTGCTCAACTTACACATTTGAACCTCAACGATAATACCAGCGAGGGGCTGTGTTTCCCTGAAAAGGATCTGTTCTGCGTTCAGTATCACCCGGAGGCCTCACCCGGACCGCACGATTCGGGCTACCTTTTTGAAAGATTCATAAAGGCCATGGAGAAGAAGATTATACAGTTGGAAAAGGAAGACAGAAGCACTGTCGATGCTTGAACTCAAGAAACGACTATATACATATATATAAGGTAATTTTCAAATCCCGCCGGTCACCAGTGCGGGTCGATGAAGGAGAGTATGCCGAAAAGAGACGACATTAGAAAGATTCTGATTATCGGAAGCGGACCTATTATTATCGGACAGGCCTGCGAGTTCGACTACTCCGGGACCCAGGCCTGCAAGGCACTCAGGGAAGAGGGATTCGAAGTGGTGCTGGTGAATTCAAACCCCGCCACCATCATGACCGATCCCAATATGGCCGACCGGACCTATATCGAACCGATCACTCCTGAAATCGTTGAAAAGATAATCGCCAGGGAACGTCCTGATGCGATTCTGCCCACCATGGGAGGGCAAACCGGTCTCAATACGGCAATGGAACTTTCTGAAAACGGCGTGCTCGAGCGCTACAACGTGCAGCTCATCGGTGCGAATGAAAAAGCAATCAAAAAGGCTGAGGACCGCAGCGAGTTCAAGGAAGCAATCAAGAAAATAGGCCTGGACCTTCCCAAGAGTGCATTCGCCTACAACATGGATGAGGCCTGGGAGATTGCCGAAGATATCGGCTTCCCACTGATCGTCCGTCCCAGCTTCACCATGGGAGGTACCGGGGGCGGTCTGGTTTTCGATGAAAGCGATTTCGAAAGAATTGCCCAGTACGGTCTTCACTGCAGCCGCATAAATGAAATCCTGATCGAAGAATCTATTATCGGCTGGAAAGAATACGAACTGGAGATCATGCGGGACAAGGCAGATAATGTGGTGATTGTCTGTTCTATTGAAAACCTGGACCCCATGGGTGTCCATACGGGTGACAGCATCACCGTGGCTCCCGCGCAGACTCTTACCGACAGGCAGTACCAGCAGATGAGGGATGCTTCCCTGGCTATCATCCGGGAAATCGGTGTGGAGACGGGAGGATCCAATATACAGTTCGCGGTGAACCCGCGGAACGGACGCATGGTGGTGATCGAGATGAACCCCAGAGTGAGCCGAAGCTCCGCTCTGGCATCCAAGGCGACCGGCTTTCCCATCGCCAAGTTCGCTGCCAAACTGGCGGTAGGCTACACTCTTGACGAAATCAGAAACGACATCACAAAGGAAACTCCGGCGTCATTCGAGCCCACCATCGACTACTGCGTCACCAAAATTCCCCGTTTCACTTTTGAGAAATTTCCCGAATCCGATCCCACGCTGGGTATTCAGATGAAATCGGTGGGCGAGACCATGGCCATCGGGCGCACATTCAAGGAGTCGCTTCAGAAGGGGTTGCGCGGTCTTGAAATCGGCAGAAGAGGCTTCGAGCTGATTGCCACCAGCTACTCCACAAAGGAGGAGGTGCTTAAAGCACTTCCCACACCCAGGTGCGAAAGACTTTTCCTTATCCGTCAGGCGCTTGAACTCGGCATTACCGTTGAGGAGATTTGCAATGCATCAGGAGTTGATCCCTGGTTTGTTAATAACATGAAAGACATTGTGGATTTCGAGAAGAATATCACTCCCGCAACCCTGAAAGCAAACAAGGATGAACAGGCTCGTCTTGTCAGAAGGGCAAAACGCAGCGGTTTTTCCGATGCGCAGCTTGCTGTTGCTCTGGAAATGAAGGAAACGGAATTTAGAGAATACCGCAGGAGTCTGGAAATCCTGCCTACCTACAAACTGGTGGATACCTGTGCGGCCGAGTTCGAAGCCTACACTCCCTACTATTACTCGACTTACGAGAAAGAGGATGAAAGCAAACCCAGCAGCAATCGCAAGGTGGTCATTCTGGGCGGCGGCCCCAACAGAATCGGCCAGGGAATAGAATTCGACTACTGCTGCTGTCAGGCTTCCTTTGCCCTCAAAGAGTTGGGGTACGAATCCATCATGGTCAACTCCAATCCGGAGACGGTTTCAACCGACTATGACACTTCCGACAAACTGTATTTCGAGCCTTTGACATTCGAAGATGTGATGAACATTATAGATAATGAAAAACCGGCCGGGGTTATCGTACAGTTCGGTGGACAGACTCCCCTTAACCTTGCAAGGCGCCTCAAGGATGCCGGCGCTCCCATTATCGGAACCAGTGTCGAGTCGATCCAGCGTGCTGAAGACCGGGACGAATTTGCCGCGATGCTCAGAAAGATCAATGTCGACCAGCCTGCAAACGGTATCGCACGATCTACGGAAGAAGCTTTAGAAATTGCCAAAAGCATCGGGTTCCCAGTCCTTTTGCGCCCCTCCTTCGTGCTGGGCGGACGTGCCATGCGCATTGTGTACGATGAAGCCGAACTGAAGTCGTTCATAGCCGAAGCTCAGGCGGCGGCGGAAAACAGGCCGGTACTTATTGACAAGTTTATCGGTGATGCCATAGAGGTGGATGTGGATGCCGTTTCCGATGGAGAAGGGACAATGATCTGCGGCATTATGGAACATATAGAAGAGGCGGGAATCCATTCAGGCGACAGTGCCTGTGTTCTTCCGCCCCACACACTGTCCGAAGACATAATTTCCGAAATACGCAGAATCACCAGAGATATCGCTGAAGAACTTCAGGTTGTTGGATTGCTTAACATCCAGTACGCCGTGAAGGAAGATATGGTATATGTGCTGGAAGTGAATCCCCGCGCCTCCCGTACAGTCCCGTTCGTATCGAAAGCCACAGCTGTTCCATGGGCCAAAATAGCCGCGAAGGTGATGACCGGCAAGAAGCTCTCGGAACTTCCCGAGGCTTACGAACGCAATATCGATTATTTTGCGGTGAAGGAATCGGTCCTTCCCTTCAACAAGTTTGCCGGTGCAGATATCATTCTCGGCCCCGAGATGAAATCCACTGGTGAAGTGATGGGAATAGACAAGGGTTTCGGACTCGCTTTTGCCAAGAGCCAGGAAGCAGCGGGAAACAAACTTCCCCGCAGAGGTGCAGTGTTCATCAGCGTCAAAAACAGCATGCGCCGCAACATCATCTTCATGGTGAAGACTCTGGCATCGATGGGATTCAGGATTCTCGCTAGCGAAGGAACCTGGAGAGTGCTCAGTTCAAGTGGAATAAACACCAAAATGGTTCCCAAGATTGGCGAGGGGAAACCAGACATTGTCGATCTTATCAAAAACGGCGATGTTGACTTCATCATAAACGTTCCTGCGGGCAAAAAATCCCAGATTGACTCAAAACCGATCAGGAGCGCTGCAGTTTCCCAAGGTATTCCCTACATCACCACTCTTGAGGGTGCCCAGGCTGCCATAAGCGGCATGGATTCCCTTGAGCAGACCGGATTTTCCGTCAAGGCGATCCAGGACTACGGCGATGTGAAAAAGAATTCAAACGCAGATTCCAAAAGTCACCTGGAATCAAGAAAACTGATGTGGAGCTAGATCTTCTACCGATGAGGTACACTGATATCAAATCACAGCTTCTTTACGGACGGCCGTTTGAGCCGTCCGTGATTACGCCTTTACTCTTCAAGGCAAAAAGCGTCCGATTTCATATTCTCACTCCTCCTCCAGAGGAGCTATCTCACGGACATATTCACTTACGATAAAGAGAGCAGGTATAAATGACAATGGCGATCGGTTTCGACAACGAACTCTACCTCAAACAGCAAACTGCCGCCATCGCCCAACGAGTCAAACGATTCCAAAACAAACTCTACCTTGAATTCGGAGGCAAACTACTTTACGATTACCACGCCTCCCGAGTACTTCCCGGTTTCGATCCCAATGTGAAAATGCGCCTGCTCAAGCAGCTTAAAAACGATGCAGAAGTCATTCTCTGTATCTATGCCGGTGATATCGAGCGCAAAAAGATACGGGCAGATTTCGGCATCACCTACGATTCCGATGCGCTCAAGCTTATAGATGATCTGAACGAATGGGATGTGACCGTCTCGGCGGTGGTGATCACCCGCTATGAAAAACAGGCTGCCGCCTATGCCTTCAAAAGCAAACTCGAGAGGCGAGGAGTGAAAGTCTTCACTCACGGGTTCACTAAAGGCTACCCCACCGACGTTGACGTGATCGTGTCAGAGGAGGGCTACGGAGCGAACCCCTGCATTCCCACGACAAAACCTATAGTGGTTGTCACCGGTCCCGGTCCGGGCAGCGGCAAACTCGCTACCTGTCTCTCCCAGCTCTACCATGACTACAAACGTGGTATCCAGTCCGGATATGCCAAATTCGAAACCTTTCCGATCTGGAATCTGGCTCTCAAGCATGAAGTCAACGTGGCATACGAAAGTGCCACCGCCGATCTCAGGGATGTGAACATGATCGACCATTTTCATCTTGAAGCCTACAACGAGAAGACGATCAACTACAACCGGGACATAGAAGCATTTCCTCTGCTGAAACGGATTCTGGAAAAGATCACCAAAAAGGAATCTTTCTACAAATCCCCCACTGATATGGGTGTAAACCAGGCCGCATTCGGCATTACGGATGACAAAATTGTTCGCAAAGCCGCAAGACAGGAGATACTGCGCAGGTATTTCCGATGCGCATGCGAATATGTCATGGGAGTCGTTGAAAAGGAGACCCTGCAGAGAGCGGAGCTACTGGTTCAGGAAATGGGAATATCTCAGCAAGAGCGGGTAGTGATCGCTCCGGCTCGAAAAGCTGCAACAGAAGCCCAGGAAAAAGGAAAAGGAAACGACGGGATCTACTGCGGAGCCGCCATTGAGCTTCAAGACGGAACCATTATCACCGGCTGCAATTCACAACTCATGCACGCCGCATCCAGTCTGATTCTCAACGCCACCAAGCATCTGGCCGGCATACCCGAAGAGATGCATCTTCTGCCGCCCAATATTACCGAATCCCTCACCCATCTCAAAAAAGAGATCCTCAACGGCACGAAGGTGAGTCTTGACCTTGACGAGACACTCATTGCACTGGGCATAAGTGCCGCATCGAATCCGGCAGCGGAAATGGCCCTGAGCAAATTGAAGGAACTGAAGAACTGTGAAATACACATGACCCATATACCTACTCCCGGTGATGAGGCAGGACTCAGAAAACTGGGAGTCAATATAACGAGCGATCCTGACTTTTCAACCAAATCACTTTTTGTCAATTGACCGTTGCGGCGGCCGGAGCAGGAGTCTTTCTGTTATGACCAAATACATATTCGTCACGGGTGGAGTTGTTTCATCACTGGGAAAAGGTATCACGGCCTCCTCCATAGGAGTGCTGCTCAAATCAAGAGGACTCAACGTAATCCATCAGAAGTTCGACCCCTATCTCAATGTGGATCCGGGGACCATGAATCCATACCAGCACGGGGAGGTGTATGTTACCGATGACGGCACCGAGACCGATCTTGACCTGGGACACTATGAAAGGTTTACCGGGGTCACCACTACCCGCAACAGCAACTTCACCGCCGGGCGGATCTACTACAATATCATCACCAAAGAACGCAGAGGTGATTATCTCGGGGGAACCGTACAGGTGATTCCCCATGTGACAAACGAAATCTGTGATGCCATCCGCTCAGCGGCCAAACCCGATGTGGATGTGGTGATATGCGAAATAGGCGGAACCGTGGGAGACATCGAAAGCCATCCCTTTCTGGAAGCACTGAGACAGTTCCGTCAGTTCGAGGGAAAAAACAACGTGCTCTTCATCCATGTCACTCTCATCCCCTATCTGAGCAAAGCCGGGGAAGTCAAAACCAAGCCCACCCAGCATTCCGTGGGCAGGCTGCGTGAAATCGGAATCATTCCCGACATTCTCATCTGCCGCACGCAGAAGCATCTTGATCAGGATGTCCGTCAGAAAATCTCTCTTTTCTGCAACGTGGACAAGGAAGCGGTAGTGGAAGCGTTCGATGTGAAGGACACCATCTACGAAGCCCCGCTGGATCTTGCCCAGCAGAACCTGGACAGTGTGATACTAGACATTCTCGGCCTGAGGGCCGGAAGAAGAAACCTGAGGGCATGGCGCGAATACATTGAAAACGTAAAGCATGCTGACCGCAGGGTTGAAATCGCTGTGGTGGGCAAGTACAGCGAACTGCTTGATGCATACAAGTCCATTCACGAATCGCTCAATCACGCCGGAGCCGCTCACAGCGCCAAAGTGATGATAAAAAGTGTTTCCGCGGAGGAGATCGAAGAAGAGGGAGCCGAAAAGGTTCTGTGCGGGGTTTCAGGCATACTGGTCCCGGGCGGATTCGGTTCCAGAGGCCTGGAGGGCAAAATAGAAGCAGTCAGGTATGCAAGGGAGAAAAAGGTTCCTTTCTTCGGGATCTGTCTTGGAATGCATATGGCGGTGATCGAGTTTGCCCGAAATGTACTGGGGCTCAAAGAAGCCGATTCCACCGAAAACGCACCCGACAGCCCGGACCCGGTGATCCATCTCATGGAAGAGCAGAAAAAAATAATGAATCTGGGCGCTACGATGCGCCTGGGAGCTTTCCCCTGCGTTCTCAAGAAGGGTTCTCTTACCATGGCCAGCTACAAAAGAGAAAAAATCTCCGAACGGCACCGTCACCGTTTTGAGTTCAACAACGACTACCGTGCACGGTTTGAAAAAGCAGGCATGATACTGTCGGGCCAATCGCCCGATGGAATGCTTGTGGAGATCGTGGAGCTGAGGGATCATCCCTGGTTTATAGCCACGCAGTTCCATCCGGAATTCAAGTCCAGACCTGTGGATCCGCATCCGCTTTTCAGGGAATTCATCGGTGCGGGCCTTAAATGTCAGAATCAGGAAAACTACAATACCAGATGTAAAGAAATTAACAGCGCTGTTGCAAAAGCAGAATAAGGAGTACATGGATGGGTGGTTTTTTCGGAGCAATATCAGACAGTGATGAGGTATGCAAAGCGCATCTTTTCTACGGAACAGACTATCATTGTCATCTGGGAACACGCCGGGGCGGGCTTGTCACCTCGAACGGTTCCAGATTTACAAGAGTGATTCACGATATTTCTAACGCACAGTTCAGAAGCAAGTTCGATGACGACCTTCCCAGGCTGGAGGGTCAGATGGGTATCGGAGTGATCAGCGATCACGAGGACCAGCCGCTCATTATCGGTTCACATCTGGGTGTCTATGCCATAGTGACCGTAGGCTATATTCAGAATGCACCGGTTCTGGCCCAGAAAGCATTCAGCAAACGTTCGGTTCACTTTTCCGAAATGAGCGGAACCGAGCTTAATCCCACGGAACTCACCGCCACTCTGATAAATGAAGAAGCGTCCTTCGAGGAGGGCATCCAGAATGCCCAGGATCGCATCGAGGGCTCCTCCTCAATGCTCATCCTGACCACCGAAGGTATTTACGCAGCACGGGACAAACTGGGAAGAACGCCTGTTATAATCGGAAAAGGCGAAAACGGATATGCCGTCACCATGGAGACATGTGCTTTTTCAAACCTGGGCTACGAAGTGGAAAGAGAGCTTGGTCCCGGAGAGGTTGTGTTCATTTCCCGGGAAGGTATTGAGCAGAAAGTGGCCCCCGGAACGGATATGCAAATCTGTTCTTTTCTTTGGATTTACTACGGATATCCAGCATCCGACTACGAAAGCATAAACGTCGAGCACTCCCGTTACAAGTGCGGTGCAGCTCTTGCCCGCAGAGACAACCGGGAGGTGGATTTTGTGGCAGGCATACCGGATTCGGGTATCGCCCATGCCCTGGGGTATGCTCAGGAAGCCAAGATTCCCTACAGCCGTCCGTTTGTAAAATACACCCCCACCTGGGCCCGCTCGTTTATGCCTCAGAACCAGACCATGAGAGAGCTGGTTGCCAAAATGAAACTCATCCCCATAAAAAAGCTAACCCAGGGAAAGAGGATTCTTTTCTGTGATGACTCCATCGTGCGGGGGACTCAGCTTAAAGACACTCTGCAGAGAATATATGACTACGGCGCCAGGGAAATACACATGCGCCCGGCCTGTCCGCCACTTCTGTTCGGATGCAAATATCTCAATTTCAGCCGTTCCAAATCGGAAATGGATCTGGCCACCCGCAGAGCCATCCGGGATCTGGAGGGGAACAGCGATTTTCGCATAGAAGATTATCTGGATGAGAAATCGGACCGTTACCAGGCCATGATCGAAGCCATTCGGACCAAAATGGGATTGACCACTCTTTCTTTTCAATACCTGGATGACATGATCGACGCCATAGGTCTTCCCAAAGAAAAGCTTTGTACATATTGCTGGAACGGGTGTGAAAAGAAAAGTAAATGCATGAAAAAAACAACCATTTCAGAAAAGGAAAGTACCGATGCCTAAGCGTAAAGACATTCACAAAGTTATGATCATCGGATCTGGTCCTATAATAATCGGCCAGGCGTGTGAGTTCGACTATTCCGGAACTCAGGCCTGCAAAGCTCTCCGTGCGCTTGGGTATGAAATCGTCCTGGTGAACTCCAACCCCGCCACTATCATGACCGATCCGGAAATGGCCGACATCACCTACATTGAACCGCTCAACATTCCCACCCTCACCCGCATCATAAGGAAGGAACGCCCGGATGCACTTCTTCCCAATCTGGGCGGCCAGAGCGGTCTCAACCTGTCACTTCAGCTTGCCAGAGAGGGAATACTGGAAAAGTACGGGGTAAAGGTGATCGGGGTCGACATCGACGCTATCGAGAGAGGGGAAGACCGGACCATCTTCAAAGAAACCATGACCAGACTGGGAATCGAAATGCCCAGGAGCGAGGCTGTGTACAATTTGGAGGATGCCGAGAAGATTGCGTCCGAACTGGGTTATCCGGTTGTCATCCGTCCAGCATATACTATGGGCGGCACCGGCGGAGGCCTGGTCTATAATGTGGATGAACTCAGAACTGTTGCCGGCAGAGGACTGGCTGCAAGTATCATAAATCAGGTTCTGATTGAAGAGTCGGTTCTGGGCTGGGAAGAGCTGGAGCTTGAGATTGTCCGCGACGCCAGGGGCAAGATGATTACCATCTGTTTTATCGAAAACGTGGACCCCATGGGTGTTCACACGGGAGACTCTTACTGCACCGCCCCCATGCTCACCATTTCTCCCGAAGTCCAGAAACGCCTTCAGAAACATGCCTACGACATCGTGGAGTCCATAAAGGTGATCGGCGGCACGAATGTACAGTTCGCTCACGATCCCGAAACCGGCCGCATCGTCATTATTGAAATAAATCCCCGTACCTCCCGTTCCTCAGCATTGGCATCTAAGGCAACCGGATTTCCGATCGCACTCGTATCGGCCAAGCTTGCCTCCGGGATGACTCTGGATGAAATCCCCTACTGGAAATCCGGAACACTCGACAAATATGAACCATCAGGAGATTATGTCGTTGTGAAGTTCGCCCGCTGGGCATTCGAAAAGTTCAAAGGCTCCCAGGATAAGCTCGGAACCCAGATGAAGGCTGTCGGGGAGGTCATGAGCATCGGCAAAAACTACAAGGAAGCACTGCAGAAAGCAATCCGTTCGCTTGAAACAAACCGGTATGGATTGGGGTTCGCCAGAGATTTCAACTCAAGACCGCTTGATGAACTCCTTGACCTGCTCAAAGAAGCCTCAAGCGAACGGCACTTCATACTGTACGAAGCTCTCA
This sequence comes from Chitinispirillaceae bacterium, assembly GCA_046538945.1. Classification (GTDB taxonomy): domain Bacteria; phylum Fibrobacterota; class Chitinivibrionia; order Chitinivibrionales; family Chitinispirillaceae; genus JAEZKC01. Next base: position 11,122 of record JBKHHW010000050.1, read on the forward strand.
GAAAGGGTGCATCCATCGAAGAGCTCCACTCCATTACCAAAGTGAAGGAGTGGTTCCTCCGGGAGATGAAGGAACTGGTGGATATGGAGGAGAAGATCATATCCTGCAGAGGTAAAGACATTCCTCGCGAGCTTCTTGAAGAAGCGAAAAAATGCGGGTTCGCTGACCGCTATCTTGCCATGCTGCTTCAGAAGCAGGAGAGCGAAATCAGAAAACAGCGTATTGGTCTGGGCCTTGTCGAAGGGTGGGATTCTGTTCCGGTAAGCGGAGTCGATAATGCCTGTTATTACTATTCCTCGTTCAACAGCAAAGAAAAAATACAAACCGGGACAGGCCGCAAAGTAATGATTCTGGGAGGCGGCCCCAACCGTATCGGACAAGGGATAGAGTTTGATTACTGCTGTGTGCACGCTGCATTTGCACTCAAAGACGCCGGTTACGAAACCATAATGGTCAACTGCAACCCTGAAACAGTATCAACCGACTACGACACATCCTCCAGACTCTATTTCGAACCGCTTACAGTCGAAAACGTTCTCAGCATCTACGAAATGGAAAAACCCGAAGGAGTCATTGTTCAGTTCGGCGGCCAGACACCGCTCAACTTGGCCAAACAACTCGAGGAAGCTGGCGTAAAGATACTGGGTACCGTGCCTGATATTATTGATCTGGCAGAAGACCGTGATCATTTCGGAAAGATGATGGAGGAGCTTGAAATCCCCATGCCTCCCTCCGGAATGGCAGTTTCACATGAGGAAGCACTGGAGGTGGCACAACGGATAGGATATCCGGTAATGGTGCGCCCGTCTTATGTGCTCGGCGGGCGCGGCATGGAAGTGGTCTTTGATGACGAAATGCTGAAGACATACATGGAACTGGCCGTAGATGTAACACCGGAGAGACCGATTCTCATTGACAAATTTCTGGTAAACGCCATTGAAGCGGAAGCCGATGCTCTCAGTGACGGCGAAGAGGTGTTCATTCCAGCCGTTATGGAACATATCGAACAGGCTGGAGTTCACTCGGGAGACAGTGCCTGTGTGATTCCTCCTGTGACTATCCCCCCCGAACAAGTGGATACCATCCGCGAATACACAAGAAGAATTGCCCGGGCCATGAAGGTCGTCGGGTTGATGAATATGCAGTACGCGATTGCAGACGGCACAGTTTATGTACTCGAGGCCAATCCGCGCGCATCCCGCACGGTACCGCTTGTTTCAAAGGTATGCAACCTGCAAATGGCCAGATCTGCAACAGAGATCATGATGGGCAAGAAGCTCTCTGAGCTGGGTCTTGTAAATCAGGACATTCCTCATTATGGTGTGAAGGAGGCCGTTTTTCCTTTCCATATGTTCCCGGAGGTCGACCCGGTGCTCGGACCGGAAATGCGTTCCACTGGAGAGGTTCTGGGAATGGCCGAAGATTACGGACTCGCCTTCTTCAAGGCACAGGAGGGTGCAAACCAAACCCTTCCTCTCGAGGGCAATGTTCTGATAAGCGTTTCGCAGGCAGAGGAGATCGTCTCCGACATCGCCACCAAATTTGTAAAACTGGGTTTCGGCATTTTCGCAACTGAGGGAACTCACGAATTCCTCAAGCAACATGGTGTGAAAAGCAAGCTAGTCAACAAACTCCACCAGGGCAGACCAAACATTCTGGACCTGATTGCCAACAAGGAGATTCAACTTATAATCAACACCCCGATCGGCAAAAAGGGAAAATATGACGATTCATACATACGCAAATCAGCAGTCAAGCACAGACTGCCTTACATTACAACCCTGGCCGCTGCGGCTGCAGCAGTAAATGGAATAGCCGACCGCTCAGCCAAGTCCGTAACCACCCGTTCTCTTCAGGAGTATCACCGCTCCATCGAAAAAGTTCCTGAAGAGAAAGACACTCTGGAAAGTGTAAACTGAAAGGACATATGAACAGTGTTGGAAGAATTGCATGAAGAATGTGGGGTTTTCGGAGTGTTCAATCACCCCCAGGCCGCTCACCTGACATACCTGGGGCTCTACGCCCTTCAGCACCGCGGTCAGGAGAGTTCCGGAATCGCGGTATCCGATTCGAACCGTATATCCGTTCACAAGGGTATGGGCCTTGTCAGCCATGTATTCAAACGTCAGCAGACTCTTGACAGTCTCAAGGGCAGCATATCTGTCGGACACAACCGCTATTCCACAACCGGCTCCTCCCACCTGGACAATGCTCAACCGATACTGATCGACTTCAGAGCGGGCCAGATCGCAGGTGCCCACAACGGCAACCTCACCAACGCCGACTCACTCAGAGAGTGGATGGTCAATGACGGTTCCATTTTCATGTCCACCACAGATACAGAAGTTATTATGCATCTTCTGGCCCGCTCCAAACGGGAGTCGGTTGACACTATGATCCTGGATGCGCTCTCCGGCATCAAGGGGGCATACTCCGTTCTGTTCATGACAAACGATGCGCTCTACGGGGCGCGCGATCCAAGGGGGATCCGTCCGCTTGTGCTGGGTGAAGCAAACGGAAGCTATTTTCTCTCCTCCGAAACGTGCGCATTTGACCTGATCGGTGCGAAAATGATCCGGGAGGTGCTGCCGGGAGAGATGATCAAAATCGACACGGAGGGGATCACCAGCTACCAGATACCCACCTTTGAAACCGGTGTAGAACCAGCCCACTGCGTTTTCGAATTCATCTACTTCTCCCGCCCCGATTCCTTTGTCTTCGGGAAAAATGTGGACCGGGTGAGGCGCAAGCTGGGCCATCAGCTGGCAAAAGAGCACCCGGTGCCCGATGCCGATGTGGTCATAGGAGTTCCCGATTCCGCCACTACCGCCGCCCTGGGCTTTGCGGAAGAATCCAAAATACCTTTCGACATAGGCCTGATCAGAAATCACTACGTGGGCAGAACGTTTATCCACCCTGCCCAGTCGGGAAGAGATTTCGGAGTAAGGATAAAGTTCAACCCCGTCAAAGGTGTGCTCAAGGGCAAAAAGGTGGTCATAGTTGACGATTCAGTGGTCCGCGGAACCACCATGAAAAAAATCATACGACTTATAAAAACAGCCGAACCGGCGCAAATACACCTCCGCATATCCTCCCCACCCATCAAAGGTCCCTGCTACTACGGGATCGACATGCCCAACAAAAACGACCTCATCGCATGCGGAAAATCGGTTAAGGAGATCCGGGACTTTCTGGAGGTCGATTCCATGGGTTACCTGTCAATCGAGGGAATGCTTTCCGTAGTGCCGGAACCACGGTCCCATTTCTGCGCCGCCTGCTTCAACGGCTGCTACCCTATTCTTCCGGGAAGGTAATCAGCCTGCACTATTTGAAAAAGACCTGAATACCCATGGCGGTTCTCTCCACGAACTGAGGAAGACGCTTCTTCTTCCACATGTTCACCAGAGGATAGATTAAAGCGGTGGCTCTGAGGATTATCAGTCTGTCGATTATCCTGTACTGGGGTTGGGAACGCACAGCCAGGTCGAAAAGCAATTTGATCAGTCTCTTGTTTACTTTCACAGGTGAAAAGTCGCATTCGATGTGGAAACCCCGCGGATGTTTTTCTTCATACTCCTTTTTCAGCTTTTCCAGTCTGGCTGTTATGGCCGGATTCCAACTTGAAAGAAAAAACTCCCGCGCGGCTGCAATGATCTCAAAAGTGTCGTACATGAAATCAAGATTATGATTCTTTATGCCCGATTCCTGAGCCAGCTTCTTCATATGCTTGATTCTGTAAAGAGTCCGGTACCCATCATGAATCGCCTCTTTTCTCTCATGCACAAGTCTTCTGAGCAGCTTGCGCATCGTGTGGTTTATAATGATAGTATCCCAGACAACCCACAAAAGAGGCGGAACACGGCTCCGTCTGAAATACATTCGACGACAGGAAAACTCCGGAAGATACCAGAGCTCCTTCACAACCCGGTCGGACAGACGGAGAAGACTTAAAAGCCCCTTGGAATTGATATCAAGCTTCCTTACTGAAACAAAATCCCGAACCGCATCCTCAACCGTCACCCTGTCCTTGAAAAGACGAAGTGTGACATACGCATTGACCTCGTTCCACAGATTGCCGTCTATGAATGACAGACCCCCGAAATGAGACCAGCCGCCTGTCTGGCACCAAACTGTCACCCCCATAACGTTCTGACACATCGATAAATATGAAAACAGTTTTTCATAATCATATCCTATAAAGGAAGGGAATTCCCCGAACCCCTCATATTCCCTTCTGGCCTGAACCTCTATGATCTTGTTGAGAGGCGAGTCGAAAAAAAGACGGTTGAAGTTCAGGTGTCTGAAAAAGTCACTTTCTCCGTACTTGAAGGACACCGCGAGGTGATCGCTTGAAATATGCCCAAAAGCCTTATGATAGGTATCCCGATTCCAGATGAGATCTCCGATACGGAACGCACCGAGAGACCACGTACGGATTATCAGCAGCTTGTCATGGCGCTCGAAAATGGGAAGCATGAACCTGATGAACGTCCTGAGCTGCTTTGGAGTCTTTACAATCAGTCTGCTGGTGAAATCGCCGTCCACATCCACTCCGTCGCATTCCCCGAACCGAAACACAATACCGCTTACTTGTGGAAAATCATTGAAACAGTTCTTCACCGCCCTGCCCATCAGTTTGAGAACGGAGTTGAATTTCATCTCGGTCGCAGACCTGATCTCCTCGTTGAAAAACATCACATCACTGTTGATGAACACCCCGAGTCCGTACTTCTCAGCCTCCGATAGAAGCGCCCTGTAAAACAGCCTGTAATCCTCCCTCTTTTCCTTTTGCTTCTGACTGTAGAAGGCATACACGGTCATATGAGCCAGATCATCGAGAGTAATGGTGTCAAACCCTATATCAGAAACTTTCCCGCAGTACTTTGAAAACGCCTCAAGAATCGCTTCACACTTGCCTTTATCGAGCCTCCCCCCCCTGTTGTCAAGGCTCGAAAAAGGTATCTTTGACCAGTTCTGTTCCTTGCCCTTCTTTTCATGTATGAAAAAGGGCGCTATGGAATCCACCATGTGCAGTTTACGGTTGTACATGACGCCTCGTTTCTGTTCTCTTCGGGAATTTGGCTTTTTTTAATGGCCTGGCAGCCGGATCTGACCCGAAAATATAAATCCGATGTGTTTGGATACTGTAAGCAGGAGGTTCAGAAGTTGTGAGCACAATTAAAGCGCACCGCTACAGGTGACTCAACACCTCTTGCCGAAAGCAACAGATCGAAATGTGAAACGGAACAGAAAAAGCAGAACTATCGTCCTTCGGCCAGTCGGTTGACCAGAAATTCAGGCATTCTGATTTTCTTCATCTTGGCCTGGGTCTTCGCATAATCGTAGGATACCCTCTGAAGCTCGAACATTCCCTTTTCGGTATCGAGAATTCCATAAGAGGAACGGGGATCTCTGTCTCTGGGTTGACCGACACTCCCGATATTCACCAGGAGTCGTACTCCGCTTCTGTCCCTGTAGTCGATCGACTTTTCCTGATGGACGAAAATCTCTTCACCTTCCAGAACAATGATCATGGGAATGTGAGTGTGGCCCACCAGACAGATGCGGTTGTTGAAGAACTGAAAATTGAATGCGGCCTCTTCAAGAGAAGTTATGTAGTACCACATATTGGGTTCATACGGTGTCGCATGAACCAAGGTCATTATATCCTTGGTCTTTTTTACAGGAAGAGAAGCCAGCAATGAACGGTTTTGAGAGGAAAGTGTGGCCGAAGTCCACTCGATCGCTATCTTTGCGTGAATATTGAAATGCTGAGTCGTAAGGAGTTCAACTGCGGCAGCATCGTGATTTCCCAGAAGAATAACCGGACAGCGCTTGGAAACCAGCTCGACACATTCGTTGGGATTAGCCCCATAACCGACAACATCACCCAAACAGATAATCTCATCGATATTTTTCTGGTCGATGTCCTTGATTACTGACTCAAGCGCCTCTAAATTGGCATGGATATCTGAGATGAAAGCAAATCTCATGAATTAACCATTTTCCATGAACCGAAAAGTGCTCGAGCCGATTTCAATCCTGTCCTTGTGTTCAAGACGGCGGGTTCTGACACTTTTTCCATTTACTTTGATTTTGGCCATGAGTTTCTGACCGATTATATAGTATCCATCTTCACGCTGCTCCAGCACAGCCTGGGCTTTGTTTATCATGAAACCGTTCACGAAGATGTCATCCTCCTCATCGGAGCCCAGGGTGAGGAAATTGCGGTCAAGCTTGTAGACGATATGCTTGGAGGTCTCAATAAGAACGGGAGCGGAACCGGAGGCTGGATCATCCTCACTTTCCTCTTTTTTCTCCCCGACAGACGGCTGGACCACGGTAGAACTTCTCCGACTGCTGCCTTCCTGCATCCCCGCAACAGCTTCAGGCTGACTCAGGCCCTCTCTCTTTGCGGACTCCTGATCGCCTTCATAGATGATTGTATACTTTCCGATACAGATCTTGTCGCCATGTGCCAATGTGACTTTCTTGATTTTTTTCCCGTTGACGAAGGTGCCGTTCAGTGAATTCAGATCACTGAGCACGTAGGATTTGTCTGTATCCTGCTCGATTTTGACATGTCTCCTCGACACCCCCATATTCGAAATGGGTATAGTGTTCTCGGGAAGACGCCCAATACTGATAACCGGTTCATCCAGTTCGTAGATTTTAACCGGTTCACCATCGTAGTAAACAGAATATCTCATCATATTGACAGCCTTTGAGAGGTGCGACCTAGCAAAAAATATACAACCAAGTGGTTAAGAAAGGCAATAACTTACCACCCCTACCAACATAACATGCTATATTTAACCACATAAAGTCAACGGCAATTTGCAGAGAGTTCGTTTCAGGATATATCTTCCCTGATAGAAGCCATATGATCACGAGAAAAAAAACCTTCCGGAAAATCCCGCGTACCTTTTTGTTTTTCATGATGTTACTGCATGGAAGCGTTACCTGTTCCTTCAGCAACAGTCCAAACCCGATGCTGGAACGACTCGAACTGAGCCAGAAACTCGACTCTCTGGAAGTGGAGAAGCAATCGCTCAAAAGACAGGGCAAATCGATCGCGGAGCTGGAAAGGACCACAAAAAATATCCGGAATTCCCTCGCCGCCCTTCGCCACGTTCCCGCGCCCCCTCCCCGGACTTCTCCGACTCCAGATACTCTTCCTTTCGGACCCCGCAGCACGTTCGACTGGATCATAATCGCAACCGGTCTTGTCGCCGCGATATCCGGAATCATCCTCATCATTGGCATGCTGCGAACCCGCAGGGAGAAAAGGCGCAGGATGAGTTATACCTATACCCGCAGATTGCAGCCGGTAAACAAACCAGTAAAAAAAACGGACGCAGAGGCGGAAGAACAAAAAAGGCCATTCATTCCCCCTGTCACCGAACAGTCCCGGACACGCACTGAACCCAAAAGAGAATCCCCATCCGAAGTCATTTCAGACCAAAACAGAACAGAAAGCTCAGACAATGGTCTGATCACCACCCTGCGGGAACGCCTCTCCCAGGATACCCGACCGGAAGAAAACAGATCATCCCGACCTGTTATTCCCGAAGCGTCTCCCAAAACCAACCCGATGTCCTTCAACGATCTTGTGATCCATTCGGCCAATGAGGGCCTCAGTGTCCAGGAAATCTCACGAAGATACCAGATCAGTATCGACCAGGTCACCCTCATACTCAAGATTGCGGGGCAAAAGTAGGGGCGTTCAAGGTTCAACGTTCAAGGTTCAACGTTCAAGGTTCAA
>JBKHHW010000051.1:0-18760 GCA_046538945.1 Chitinispirillaceae bacterium
GGAGTACATGGAAAAACACATCTGATGTTTTTCAGTGCGGAAGCAGTACTGAAGGCCGGTGGAATCGGAGGAGAATTATGCTACCTGCTGTTCCATTCGGAATTTGTAGGGAGTGGTGTGGTAGAATTTTAGGAAGTACTTTTCCATTTCCGCTGCGCTTGAGAACCCGCAAAGATCGGCAATGGAGGATTCGCTTGAACGGGAGGAACGCAGGCGTTCCTTGGCCACTTCGGCCCGGCAGTACATAAGATAGTTAGCGAATGAGATCCCGGAGTGCTTTTTGATGAGCAAACTGAGCTTCTGGGGGGTCAGTCCGGCCCGTTTGGCAATATATGTTCCATCCAGGTCTTTTTTGATAAGTTCCTGCTCAATTATCGATTTGACTCTGTCAAAGAGCCCCTTTTCCTCATCGGTATACTGGGTACTTTTGTGTTTTGAACTGATCAGATTGAGAAAAACTACATAGCAGATCAGTACGATAATGAGACCTGCAAGATAGAATATTCCCCACTGCACGGCTTTGTTCATCAGTATGGGCTTCTTAACCTTGTGGTAGTCGGGCCAGAAAACGGGACTGTACATTTCATGCCTGTTTCCACCCGCCAGGGAGTATTTGTTTACCGGTCCGTTGGGATTGAACGTGCGCAGGATGATATTGCAGCCCAAAGTATCGGGTATACTGCCTCCGAACGCCTCTTTGGGAATAGCCAGATTTACGGAAAATCCCTTGAACTCTCTCAGGTCGACACTGAAGTCATAATCTATTCTGGTCGAAACCGGACTCAGTTTGAATTGTCCGTTTGGAGAAAATTCTGTTTTATAGTTGATTCTGTAGGGTACTCCCTCCAGAGGGACTACCAGGAATAGTGTACTGTCCGAAGGATAGGGGCTTTTGGAACGGTTTGGATCAATCAGCAGCTCCATGCCCTCTTCATAAAGAATCTTTCCGGGCTGATTGCTGTAGAAGGTGGAATCCTCAAGCCGAAGCTGCACGATCAGTTCCTTCTCATTCCAGAACAGGTTCGCGTACCCCTGTTTTTGAGAATCGTTGAAAGGAAAGTGGATGGCGTTTTCGGCAACAAACGGATCATTCAATCTGTTGGTGTAATGAACTGGCTTCTGTCTCTGGGGGACCGGGTTATGATTCAGGAAAATCCCCTCCTGAGTCGCCAGTTGGATCTCTCCATCACCCATGGTCGCTTCTGCCAGGAGGTCGATTCCGGTAAAGAGCTGATTTGGAAGATTGGAGGTGTTCCAGATAAGTTTGTACGGTGGTCGGGAAATGGTGCGCAGAGAGGCCACGGATTTATTGTCGCTTCCTTCTGGGATATAACGGGCCTTGAATTCGACCTGTTCGATATCATCGCATTCGGTTCTAAGAGAAATTGTGCAGCTGGGAGTGGAAATGACCGATCCACTGAGGGGAGATGCAAAGGAGATACACTCTTCCTGTGCTCGTGCTTTTATCAAAACGAGTAGCAGTACTGTACCCACCAAAAGCGGTGAGAATTTGTTGTGTATTTTAAGAGAATCCATGCTCGGGCCCGATGACTTAAAGAAACGGTTGGGAATATGGACCCGGTTATACCGGGCATTATGCCCGTAGTGAAGAAAAATGGGCGCAGCTGGACTCGAACCAGCGATCTCCGCGATGTGAACGCGGCGCTCTAACCAACTGAGCCATGCGCCCTGACTGCAATGAGGTATAAAATAGAACCGTGTGTGATTCATAGTCAATATTATTATAAATGAAAGTTGATTCTGATGAGTGTTAAGTCATTGAATGTACTGTTTCAAAATCTGAAAGATCGGAGCAGAAATAATCCTAATGCATTGATACTACTTTTTGGTATACACATCACCCCCGTTATATTTTTGCTTTGTATACTGCTTCTGATTTCAAGAGAACGGGTGATTTGGCTTGGGTAAAACTGCAAAAGAAAAACTTCGGGTATGCTTGCTTCTGTTTTCTATAATTGCAGTAGCAGCTCAGGCAGGTTCCAACCCTTACCAGGCAGGTTCCAACCCTTACACTGATATGGTCGGTGAAGTCTTCGTGTCACCTCGTTCCGCTGCGATGAGCAGAGCCGATCTGGCTATCAACCCATCCGGCTCCCTTGTTTCCAATCCTGCAGTTATTGCCCTTCCCGCTCTTTCTCAGTTAAGTCTCAGCTATGCATCCTATTTCCATGACGTGTTCAGCACTTCAATAATGAACTATAATGGTAGTGTGGGCACTAACGGAGGGCTTGGTGTGTCTGCAGCCTACCTTCTGGTTCCCGGCATTGAAGACACTCGAGCTGTGGATACAAGCGGCATCGATACCGACAACATAGATCTTTTTACCTCGTCGGATGTGTGGGTGAGGATCGGTTACGGGAGAAGATATGAAGCAGAAAAATTCGCTTTTTACTATGGTGCCGCACTCAATGCCAGGCGAAGACGTCTTGAGCTTGAGACCGCTCACGGTCTCGGAATGGATGCGGGTGTGATGCTTCACCTTCCCGAACAGTCGCTCTATTTTTCCCTTCTGCTTGAGAATGTCAAAAGCAGTTTCGTGCGTTGGAGCGGGGCAGATTATGTTGAACATGGTCTGCCTCATTTGCGTTTCAGTGCTGCATTCGAAAGAGATTTTCCCTATGTGTACGGTAGTCTGGCACTTGTTTTCACATCACCGGATCTGCTGTCAAACGAGGGCATAAATGATGTGGAAGAGGATGTCTACTACAGGGATGATCAGGGTAAACCTATAATAGTCAAATATACCGAACGTCCATCGTTGGTTCTGGCTAACGGCAGGTATGGTTTGGAATATACGATCATGAACACTTTTTCGCTGCGGGCGGGTTTTTCTCAGAGCGATTTCAGTCTGGGTGCGGGGCTCAACCTTCTTGAGGAGAGGGCGGGGCTGGATTTCAGCTATCTGAACCATCAACTTGCTGCAACATACAAAATGAGCGTGACATATCGGTGGCATTAGATATATACTGATGTTTATGTAACCGGAAATTTGTTTTCAGATTATTTTTAATATTTTTATGAATTCAGTACTCTATGAATTCCAGTTGCGTTAAACTTACTTCTTTGTTCAGAGAATTTGCATGAGTCGCCAAGAAGAACAGACGATTTTATTAGTTGATGATGACGAACTGCTAAGCTCTGCCATATCGAGTTACTTAATTAAAGCCGGTTATAAGCCTGTCACGGCCTGCGACGGAGTGCAGGCTCTTGAGCTTATGGAGCAGATCTATCCTCTTATTATCATTGCAGATCTGCGTATGCCCAACATGGATGGCATACAGTTTCTGGAAGAGGTTAAGAAGAAACACAAGAATATACCTGTGATCATTACCACCGGGCACCCTGATATCAATACCGCCATCAGAGCCATCCAGAATGGTGCCTATGACTATATCATAAAGCCCTATCAGTTTGAACTTCTGAATCAGAAAATCAGTCAGGCCATCAAGTCCAATCGGCTTGCCCGGGAAAATGTAGTGCTTTCCGAGCTGGTTTCTCTTCATGAGATTACCTCCAAACTGACATCCACTCACAATCTCGAGGATCTGCTTGATGTGACATTCGAACAGTGTCTCTCTACTGCACAGGCCGAGAGCGGGTCGATTCAGCTGTATGACAGGGAAAGCGACGAGCTTGTTATCGTGAGGGAAAAGGGAATAAAAAATCATAAAACCCGTTCCCCTTTAAGTGATCTGAATGAATGGACAATTTCAAAGTGGGTGTTCAAAAGCGGCGTGCCGATTCTGATCGGTGATGAGATAAATGTACCCGGAGCAGAAGTGGAACTCAGCAGAAAGGATATCGGTTCCGCCATATCGGTACCCTTGAAGGTCGCTCATGAAGTCATCGGTGTAGTCAATCTTAACAGGGGAAAAGATAAAGAGTATTTTTCCGCTGTTGATCTGAATGTGATTGACGTGCTTGCATCCCAGGCCGGGATCGCTATCAACAATGCCTACCTGTACACCTCCATCAATCAGAAACTCGATGAACTTTCTCTGATCAGCACCTATTCTGAACAGCTTATGGGGCTGGTGGATAAAACCGATGTGATCAGATGTCTTTTCGATACTGTAAGAAGGAATTTCCCCATTGATTTCATCGGATTTTTCCTTGTACAGAAACGTAATCACGAGTTTCTGTACTGGTCCAGGGGGGATTTCGAAGAGGAAAACGTCAAGGAGATATGCGCAAGAGTGGTTGATGACTACAATAAAACCACACCTGCGCATCTCCTTTTGAAACGGGTCAGCAGGAAAAATCTGAAGCTAAAGCAGAGTATCCCTTCGAAGATGAAGTATCCCTTCGCTTTCGAACATATCATGCCAGTGTCATGGGAGGATATAAATTTCGGAACAATTGTGTTTGCCGCCTCCAGGGAACTGAACAATACTCAGGAGAAGGTTACTCTTTTTTCCAGTCTGGTGAGTCAGACAAGAATCGCTCTCACCAATTCCAAACTCTACAATGACATGAAAGAGAATTACATCCGCACGATCAAAGCACTCGCCATTGCTGTGGATGCCAAGGATACCTATACTCATGGCCATTCGGAAAATGTGATGAACATTGCCGAGCAACTGGCCCGTGAGATGGATCTTGAAGAGAGGCTGGTTGGTATCGTTCGTGATGCCGGACTTCTTCATGATATCGGAAAGATCGGAATCCCGGGTTATATTCTCAATAAACCGGGACCTTTGACCTACGAAGAGTTCAACGGTATCATGAAAACCCACAGTGCACTGGGAGCCAACATCGTCAAGGATGTACCTTTCCTTCAGGACCTCCACAAACTCATCCTCTACCATCACGAACATTATGACGGCGCCGGGTATCCCGAAGGGCTCAAAGGGGACGAGATCCCTATCGGAGCCCGCATTCTGCATGTGGCCGATGCCTTTGAAGCGATGACCTCCAACCGTCCCTACCGTGACAGCCTCGGCAAGAAAGAAGCTCTCAAACGTCTGGTTGAAGGAAGCGGAAAGCAGTTCGACCCTGATGTGGTGAAAGCCTTTCTTAGGTTTGCAAAAAAGAAGGGCTGGATGTCTGATGACATCGATCTTCCGCAGGATGAGCCGGCTGAAGCAACCAGGTAGTTTGCAATAATCGCCTTTTTAAGCAGTTGATATCCGCCTTTTAAGCCAGTTCTGGTTTGAACAGGCTTTCATTTAGGTGAATGTGTCTATTTTACGACCGTTCCGCCTAACTTCGCTTGCATCTCCTTAAAAAAGCTGTCCAGATACTCCATTTTCTCCTCATCCTGTTTTTCACCAATCTTCCCTTCCAGGAATTCCTCAGGAATTTCTCTTAGAAAGGGGCAGGGGGTTACTTTTATCAGTTTCTTTCTGAACACTTTCTGTCCCGGATAGGTGAGCAAAAGGGTTTTTTGAGCCCGGGTCATTCCCACATAGAAAAGACGCCGCTCCTCTTCGATCTGTCCCTCCGCAACAGCTCTCGGTGAGGGGATGACCTCTTTGTCGAGACCGGCCAGAAACACCACCGGAAACTCCAGCCCCTTTGATTTATGAAACGTCATCAGCGTGACACCCTTTTTCTGTTTGTCGTCCTCTTCCTTATCGTCTGTCGATATGAGCGCGATTTCCTGCAGGTATCCGGAAAGCGTAGGCTTCTTGCGCTTGAATTTGGATTCGTAGATCTCTATTCCGTGAATCATTTCCTCAACGTTCTCCAGACGCTTCTCCGCTTCCCCTTCCTCTCTGTATGCTCTTTTAAGAAGCTCGAAATACCCGCATTCGCTTAGAATAGAACGGAATGTAAACGAAAGCCGCCCGGTTTCGAACTGTTCGTCGAATCTTCTGAAGAAGTCGATGAAACTGTCCAGTTTCCTTTTCTGATCACCCGTGATGCCCTGGATTTCATGATGCCTGAGCATCGCATCCCACAGACTGATCCGCCTCAGTGATGCAAGCTCATCGATTTTCTCCATTGTAACTTTCCCCAGGCCCTTGAAGGGCACTTTGAGCACTCTCAGGAAACTAAGTTCATCGTGAGGATTTGCGAAAAAACGCAGATAGGAAATGACATCCTTTATCTCCTTGCGGTCATAAAAGCTTAGCGCACCGCTTACAGAGTAGGGAATATTGCAACGCCTGAGCTCCTCCTCATAACGCCTCATCATGGCGTTTGTCCTCACCAGTATCGCATGGTCATTGAAGCGCAAAGAAGTGTGTTTTTCATTGTCGACTATCTTCTGGGCTATCCATTCCGCCTCATCCGTTTCATCGTCACCCTTGTAGTGGAATATGGGATCACCATCGCCTGCAACAGCGGTAATCTCCTTGAATTTTCTAACCCTGTTTTTCGAAACCACAGCGTGTGCCGCGTCCAGGATCTGGCGGGTGGAACGGTAGTTTTTGTCCAGAATAACCGTGGTGCACCCTTTAAAGCGGGTGGAAAACGAAATGATGTTCTCTATCTCAGCGCCCCGCCAGGAATAAATCCCCTGATCATCATCGCCCACCACCATGATATTGTTCCGGGGTGTGGAGAGCAGCATTGCAAGCTTCATCTGGACCGCATTGGTGTCCTGGAACTCATCAATAGAGATGTACTTATAGCGGTTCTGGTATTCGGTCAGAACGGACGGGTTGCCGCGGAAGAGCTGAAGAGGGAGCAGCAGCAGGTCATCGAAATCCACGGTCTGGCGCTTGAGAAGGATCTGGCTGTAGGAGTTGTAGACCCGGAACACTTTGCGCTCTTCAGGGTTGGCCTTGTAATATTCCTCCGGTGCCAGAGATGCGTTTTTTGCCAGGCTGATCCGGTTTGCGAATACATCGGGGTCCTCGCTTTTCAGTCCCCTCACGCCGGCTGCCCGCATTATGCTTTTCAGGGTGGCACTGCGCTCATGCTCATCCATGATGGTGAAGTTTTTCCCCAGCCCCACATGGGTTCCATGAGCCCGAAGTATTCTTACTCCCAGGCTGTGGAATGTGCAGAGGGTCATTTTTTCCGCCACCGAAGGGGAGGTAAGCTGCGCCACTCGTTCCTTCATCTCCTTTGCGGCTTTGTTGGTGAAAGTGACGGCGAGGATCTCTTCCGGCTTGCAGCGCTTTTCACCGATCAGACGCGCTATCCGCATGGTGAGCACACGGGTTTTGCCGCTTCCGGCACCTGCCAGAACCAGCAGTGGACCTTCGTTGTGCAGAACAGCGGCCTTCTGGCTGGCGTTGAGACCGCGGGTATATTGAGACATCGATTTTCCTTTTCATTTGATAAAAAATGCAGCAGGCACGTTCCTAATATAATAATTTTTCGGCGGGAAGAAAGGGGGATGTAGGCGGAAGGCGGAAAGGAGGGGGTAAGTCGCTGATTTTGTGAGGGTTAAGGCGGAAGGGATCCGAGCCTGCTTCTGTTGGGGAAATTTGAAAATTGGAAAATCGCTTTCCTGAAAATGTCTAAGTGATTGATATGCCGACGTACTTTTCCTGGCAGCACGGCTTTTCTGCATAAAGCGGGCTGGGAGAGGACGCAGGATGCTGAATCGTAGGTCCGAATCGGATTCAGGAGATCTTTTCCGGGCCACTTCTCGCCAACTGGGCCAGTGCCATATCTCCAAGCACCAGCGCAGTCATGGCTTCCACCACCGGGACCGCTCTGGGTACCACGCAGGGATCGTGTCGGCCGGTTGATTCAAGCACTGTCTCGTTCCCTTCGTAGTCTACAGTGTTCTGGGCCAAACCGATTGTTGCAGGCGGTTTGAACGCCACCCGGAAGTAGATCGGTTCGCCATTGGATATTCCGCCCTGCACCCCGCCGCTGCGGTTAGTGAGAGTTCCCAGACCGTAGGGCTTCATGGTGAACGGGTCGTTGTGTTCGGAACCCTTCATGGCAGCGCCTTCAAATCCGGAACCGATTTCGAAACCCTTGGAAGCGGGAATGGAAAGCATGGCCATCCCGAGCATCGCTTCCAGTTTCTGGAATACAGGTTCCCCCCATCCCGCGGGGACATTTCTGCAGACGCAGGTCACCACACCACCTACGGAATCGTTTTCATCCTTAACCTTGTGAATCAGCTCGGCCATTCTGGAGGCGTTTTCTCTGTCCGGGCAGCGCACATCGTTACGGTCCACCTCTTCTCTGGTGATTTTGCTGAAATCCATCTGCGGTGCGCTGATTTTTCCAACAGCACTTACATAAGCCACTATTTCCACCCCGAAGCGTCTTTGGAGAAATTTTTCAACCATGGCTCCCGCGGCAACACGGCCGATGGTCTCCCGCGCGCTTGAGCGGCCCCCGCCGCTTGTCGCCTTAATCCCATATTTTGCCGTATAGGTATAGTCGGCATGAGAGGGACGGGGAGTTTTGTCCATGGATGAGTAGTCTCCAGGGCGCTGATCCTTGTTTTCCACCATGAGTGCCACCGGGGTGCCCAGGGTAAACCCGTTCTCCACCCCGGAAAGGATCTTCACACTGTCTTTTTCTGATCTGGGGGTGGAAAGGGAGCTCTGCCCCGGACGGCGGCGGTTCAATTGGATCTGAATGTCCTGCTCGTTTATCTGTATTCGGGGAGGAAAGCCGTCAACTACCGCTCCGACAGCTCTGCAGTGGGATTCTCCGAAAGTGGTCACTCTGAGATAATTGCCAAAAGTACTCGACACTGATCAGTGCTCCTTTTTTTCTGATGTATGGAAAACTTCCGGGGGCAGTTTTTCGATAATGCCTGCAGCTGTTTCTTCCGGGGACAGGGAATCGTTGCAGATGGTGACATCGGCAAGTCCGCGGTATACTGGGTGGCGCATTTTCCATTCCGTTTCGATTTCCGCTTCACCACCCTTTATAGAGGCTGGGAACCCCTTTTCCTTCATTCGGAGCAGAATAGTTCTGAAGTCCGTTTTTAGGTATACAATTTTTCCCAGTTTTCTGAGAATTCTACAGTTTTCTTCTGAAAGCGGTGTTCTTCCTCCAGTGGAAAGGATAGCGGAATCGAGTTCTGAAAGAGAGCCAAGAGCCTCTGTTTCAAGGCTGGTGAATCCCCGGGCTCCCATTTTACGGAAAAGCTCTCTGCAGGACAGCTGCTCCCGGTGAGTTTTTTCATAGCGGTTTTCGACAAGCCGGTCCAGATCGAGATGTGGCCATCCGGTCTTGTCCGAGAGTGCCTGGGCTGCCGAGGTTTTGCCGCTTGATGCAAATCCGATGAGAATTATGTTCATAGTCAGATCCTGCTGTGTGAATGAGAGAGGTAAAATACAAAGCGCGCGATGGTGAAGGGAGGTGAAGTTCCTGACGTGCAGTTTACTCCGTTCGAACATTTGCGTGAAAAAGGTTTGACACTGGTAACTGCATAGATCATTTTGAGATCAGGATAGTACTCCAGTATATCAGTTTTCCAATGTTCAGTTTTCAAATCGGATCATTTCCCGAAAGGCTCCGAGATGAACGAATTGATTGTGGTCGTTGATGATCAGGAATTCGTAGTCGAGTTCACGCGCAGTCTGCTTGAAGAGGCAGGTTTCACCAATGTAGAAACCTTCACAGACCCCCAGCTTGCTTTGAAAAGATTGAGCGGCGGGGAATCTGCCGTGGTCATATCAGATTACAAGATGCCCGGCATGAACGGGGTGGAGCTGCTTGAGAGGGCAATGGCCAATAATCCTCAGCTGTTTGGAATGGTGATGACCGCTGAGCCAGCTTCTGTAAAGGATTCTTCGCTTCCTGTTTTCACAAAAGATAACGACTCCTACGATCACTTGGTCGATTGCATCTGCGATCACTTCAGTCACGCCAACTCTTTCTAGAAAAGAGAGAAGTTGAAGTATTTGCGAGGATTCTTTTTGACATCGGTCAGCAGTGAATCCATGCTTGATGCGGTTTTGCTGAATCTTTGCGAAGTTTCCCTGAGAGAGGAAAAAACTTCATTGAAATCCTCAGCCATCTCCGTGTCGTCCACAAGTGAGGCTGCGAGGCCGTTCCCGCTGTCGATTTTTGTTATTACCTGATCGAATTTTTTGGAGGCACTGGTCAAATTTTTGTAAAGATCCGGATTATCCACAAACTCCATAAATGATCCGTTTGAATTCCTGATCCGGGATACCAGGAACATCAGCTGCTTTGTAGCTTCTGTCATCTCATTGTAGAGGGCAGGATCTTTGATAAGGCGGCTTATGGTGCCGTCGCTTGAGTGAAAGTCGTTGACTAAAGTTTCCATATTCCTGGCCAGATGTTCTATATGACTCAGGGAAGTGGAAAAAGAGGACATGATCTGCTCGAATCCGACTGACTCTTTTCCGCGAATATATCCTCCCGGACGAAGAGAGGAAGCAGTTTCGCTTCCGGGGGAGATTTCCAGATATTTATCCCCCAGAAGCCCCATGGTCATGATATGTACGACTGCGTCCTGTTTAATTATGGGGAAATATTTCTTCAGTACAGAAGCTGTGACTACAGTGCCGGAGTCGATCAGTCTGATATTGTTTACATTTCCGACCTCTATACCGTAAAGCCATACCGGAGCTCCGGGGCGAAGTCCGTTTATGTTCCGGAAATGGATTTTCACCTGCTGCTTGGGTGAAAACAGCTCGGTTAGATTCCCTGAAAAGAAGATACCAAGGAAAAAAAGAATGATTCCGAGAGTTATCACGATTCCCGTCTTGAGGGAGGACCACATCAGTTTTCGTTTTATTTCGTACATTTTTCCATCCTCGCTGTCCATAATGCTGCTTCTGAGATACTCCCTACTCTTTCCAGTGACTCAGAAAATCGCTGAGTTCGGGATCCGTGGCCTTCAGGAACTCTTTTCTGTTTCCGTCAAAGCGGATCGAACCGTTTTTGAGAAAAATGAAGCGCTGGGCTGTTTTGAGAGCATCCGGGATTTCGTGAGTGACCATTATGAACCCCCGTCCCTCTTTAGCCAGAGAAAGAATGAGCTGGCGGATTTTTGCCGCACTGGCGGGATCGAGGTCACTTGTCGGCTCATCGTAGAAAAACATCATCGGTTCGTGTGCGGCCAATGACCGTGCAATGGCCACTCTGCGAAGCATGCCCCCGCTTAGCTCCTCCGGCATCAATAGCTGGGTATTCTCCATCGCAACTACACCGAGCAGTTCCGCCACTCTCTGCTCTATTGCCTCTTCACTCATTTTCATGTGTTCTCTAAGATAAAAGGCTACATTCTCCTTCACATTCATCGAGTCGAACAAAGCCCCGTCCTGGAAGACAATGCTGAATTTCCTTCGAATTTCCCTCAGTTCGTTTTCTTCTTTTTCCGTGACATCGACTCCGTCTATGAGTATCTGCCCCTTGTCCGGTTTTAGAAGTCTGAGTATCAGTTTCAAAACCGTGGTCTTGCCCTCGCCGCTTCCGCCCAGAATCGCCAGCCGCTCCTCCTTTTTCACGGTGAAACTCAGATCGTGAAGTATGGTGCGTTCGCCCCGCATGAAAGTGACATTTCTGAATTCGATCATACACCGTACCCGAAAAGAAAAAGGATTATTTTTGTAATGATGAAATCGCTCACGATTATCAGAATTATCGACATCACGAAAGCTCTGGTAGTGGCGCTCTTGAGCCCCATAGCCCCGCCTTTGGTGGAAAAACCCGTAAAGCAGCTCACGGCCGCCACGATGTAGCCGAAGACGAACGGCTTCACCGTTCCGGGGACCAGATAACGGGGCAGAAACGTCACCCGGATGGCTTCCCAGTAAACAGCACCGCTCTGGTTATTCACAAAAGTATTTATGTAATATCCTCCGTAAAGAGCAACGAAGTTGCCGATCACGGTGAGAATCGGAAGCATCAGCAGAGAGCCCAGGATGCGGGGAGTCACCAGTTTGCGTATGGGATCAATGCCGAAAACCCTGAGTGTGTCCACCTGGTGGCGAAGTACCATGGAACCGATTTCGGAGGCCATGCCAGAGCCTGCCCGTCCCGCATACACCAGTGCCGTCACAACCGGACCAATTTCGGTAATTACCGATATTCCCACCACCCGTCCGGTGTACATCTGAAGTCCGAGTACGGCGAATTCCGCCGAGATCTGCAGCGAAAGCGCCATCCCTATGAAAAGGGTTACCAGAAATATTATTCCCAGTGTCCCTGTTCCGAAATAGTCCATTTGCTCGATGAGGTCCTTGTAGTAAAACGGCTTGCGCAGCACGCCAAGAGTCCCGTTGACACACATGAAAAAGAACTCCTGGACTTCCCAGAGAAAGATTTTGAGCCGGCGGATGTTTCTGCGTGCAATTTTGCTCATATCTCTTTTGTCGCTCTTATCTGAGTGCGGAATTCCTTGCGGTAGATGTCAAGAATGGCGATGAGAAACGATGCCAGTGCGGGCCCGATGATAAATCCCATCACTCCGAAATAGCTTAGCCCTCCCAGTGTGGCGAAGAAGATTATGAGATCGTGCACTTCGGCACCATGCCCCACTACCCTGGGACGGATGAAATTGTCAAGATTTGAGACGATAAGCGTGCTCGAGAGCAGAATTCCCAGCCCACTCCAGATATTACCCAGAATCAGCTGTATCACCGCGGCTGGAATCAGTACAAGCCACGCTCCCACGAGCGGAATGATGGAAAGAATTACCATGATGAATGCCCACAGAACCCACGAGTTCACTCCGAAAATGAAAAGGGTCAGTCCGCCGGCAAGCCCCTGAACAAGACCGA
Source organism: Chitinispirillaceae bacterium (assembly GCA_046538945.1). Taxonomy (GTDB): domain Bacteria; phylum Fibrobacterota; class Chitinivibrionia; order Chitinivibrionales; family Chitinispirillaceae; genus JAEZKC01. The sequence goes on from JBKHHW010000051.1 coordinate 12,648, forward strand.
TAAAAAGCGTGGCGGTCACTGTGGCGCGGCTTGTCAGAGTAAAACGGTGGATTATCATGTCTTCGTACTCGCTGCGCATCGGCAGCAGATTTCGTGCGGTATCGATGATTCGGGGGCCGTCGACGAAAAAGTAGAACATGGTGAAAATCATGATAAACAGGTTGAGAACGAGTCCGAACACGCCGGCGGAAGTTCGGTTGATGACCGTAGTGGCTACTCCTGAAGCACTTCTTGCAACTTCCTCCAGTACCGATATCCAGTCTATTTCAGTAAGTCTTAGAATCTGAACGATTCTCAATTGACTCAGGTATCTGATTATCTCGCTTTCGCTTCCCCGTTCTATTATATCCCTGATTGTAGGCTGAAGAGTCGCGTAGAGGTCTATGGCTTCACCGATCACCAAATTCACCAGCAAGAAGCTGGGAATCAGAAGCAGAAGGAGAAAAAGAAGGCAGCAGAGCAGGGATGCTGTTTTGCGGTGGTAGCGTATTCTGCGCAGCACCCAGTTATAAAAAGGGTAGAAGAGTGTGGTGAAGGTGAGGGCCAGAACGAGAGGAACCACAAAGGGAAACAGGACTACCGGCACCGCCACTGCGATGCTTAAAGCCAGCAGGACAAGCAGAAGCCTCCGGCTCAGTCTGTCGCTGCTCTTCAGTACAGGCCCGGTCTCCTCTGTTCTCTTCGGTGCCTCCGGCCGGGTTTGACGTTTTCCCGGTTCCCCGGTTTTCTTCTGCTCTTCCGGGGCTTTGCCGTGCTGCGTCTTTCCGTTTTCCTGTCTTCTCTCTTCCTCTGCCACGGCCTTTTCCTTATTTGAAACGGCGAAAAGCTGCACTCAGTCAGTGCTGGCTTTTATACAAGGCGCAAATGCCATGCCCGTGGAAGGGACGCAAGCGGCAGCGGAAGCGGACAGGAGGGGTCTGCGCTGCCGTACCGGTTTGCAAAGCCCTCCTGGAATCGGGTTACAAAAACATTCAGGCACGTGATTTCATCTGTTCCACACGAATCCGGTTCTTCAGCTGGTTTGAGATCCGGTCTATTCTGCTTTTGGTGTTGTCCACGATGGAATCGATACTTTTCTGCAGCTGGGAGGCGGATTTGCCCTCCAGGTTGTGCCTGAACTCCGAAACCGTGCTCTCCAGATCGTGAACGGTATCCCTGGTGACCTGCTTGATCTGCTCGGTCACTTTCCCGTCATGGCCGGCCATCTTCCTCATCACCAGACCAGCCACGCCCAGCACCACCACCGGCACCGCCACTGCCACTCCTGTTTTCACACCTGACATGTTGTCCTCCTTGGTTTTAGGTTCCCCGTGTGCATTTACCCGTTTCAGAACTCAGCAAATTATATGCCGGAACAGTTCTTCTCCTCGAAGGCCCGGGTTTTGCGCTGTAAAGCTGTGATGGAGGGGAGAATGGGGAAGGTTGCTGCGTTGGTTCTGCTCCTGCTTTTGGTTTGTGCCACCGCCCGGGTGCAAAACCGGGTTGCGGGCACAGTGAGCTTTATTGCGGATGAGGGGCCGGTGGTCAGGGCGGGTGAAATAGTCACCGTGGGGCTTGAGAAGGTGAGCCGGGAGGTGGTTTTGAGGTCGCTGACTTTCAGGCCGGGCGACGTGGTCAATCCCGAAGAGATTTCCGCATCGATGAACCGGCTGAACGCGACCGGTCTCTTCACCTCCGTTTTTCTGGAACCGGTTGACACCTTTGCGGCTTCTCCCTCAGATACCGTAACGGTTCCCGTGCTGGTGGTGGTGGAGGAGAGGGACATGTTCGGTATCCAGGCGGGGGGCGGGTACGGGGCGTTTGGGGGCTGGTATGCTCATCTGGAGCTTCTCTACAGGAACTTTTTCGGTCTGGGCCACAGGGGGGCGATTTCCGGCAGGGTGTCCGCGGAGGAGGTGAGGGGTGAGTTGAGTTACCGGTATCCCTACCTGCTGCGATTTCCGGTGGACGGAGTATTCCGCACGTATCTGGAGAGGCGCAGCCAGGATGCCTACGAGGGGTTTTTCTGGGGGGGAATCGCCCAGATTTCTCCGTCATCGGCTGAGGAGCTGACGTGGAGAGTCTTTAGCAGGGCTGAACTGGCTCTGGATCTTGATTTCACCGATTCCTCGACCCAGCTTTTTCCCCAGAGAGGGGAGAAGAACACGGCTGTGCTGGGAGGCGGTCTGCAGTGGGATACCAGAAGCGGACTGTTTCAGATGAGGGGTCAGTATTCGGAGCTGAGTGCGGAATTGGCCGGCCCGTTTCTGCCCGGCACGAACCAGTTCTACAAAATCAGCGCAGGGACGGTCTTCTTCTATCCGCTGGGGGGGAAGGTGACCGGTATGGGTGCGGTGCAGGGCGCGCTTGGCCGTGGTTACGGTGCTGATCAGGGGCTTCTTCCGGTGCAGGAGAGGTTCAGAATCGGCTTCGGGGGAATTCCTCCCATCAGGGGGTACAGTGAAGGGGAGGTGATGCCCAGAGATGAACTGGGTGAGATCAGGGGGGCGGGAGCTCTTCTGGTGCTTACTCCACTGGAGGTGAGGTTTCCTATCTTCTGGCGCTTTCAGGGAGCGCTATTTCTGGATGGGGGGAATGCCTGGAGGAGTCCCGGTGAGGTTAACTTCGGTGATCTTAACTGGGCGGCCGGTCCGGGGGTGCTTCTTTTGCTTCCTTTCGGGGTGGTCAGGCTTGATTATGGGGTGCAGCTAAAGGAGGATCTGCAGGGGAGGTTTCATCTGTCCGCGGGCGCATTCTGATGCTTTGCATGTGGCATGCCGTTCGCATCTAACGAGCGTGGGCTTTCGTGGTGGGCCCCGAGACTGAAAAGGAGTGATCCTATGGAGTACATGGAATTTGTGAAAAGGGTGAAAAACAGAGCCCGGCTAGAGTCGCTTCACGATGCCGAGGTGGCGGTGAAGGCCAGTCTGGCGACTCTGGGGGAGAGGCTTGAGGAGGCCGATGTCAGAAGTCTGGGGGCGCAGGTCCCTTCCGAGCTCAAGGCGTTTCTGGGTAACCGTCACCGGTTCACCCGTTTCAATCTGGAGGAATACTATAACCGGGTGGCAGCCAGGGCTGATGTGGGATATCCGGAAGCAGTGGAGCGTTCGCGTACGGTGATGTCGGTGATGAGGGAGGCGGTCACCGGGGGGCTGGTGGACAAGATTCTCTCCCAGTTGCCTCCCGATTTCAGAGAACTGTTCGGGCAGGAGCCCGGAGGTCCGTTTTCACCCTCTCAGCCCAAGGGACAGAGATGATTCCTGAACCGAAAGGATTAAATAATCATGCTTCCCTCTGAAGAACTGAAAAAGCGTATTCTCGATCATCTGTTCTGGGATGACCGGGTGGATGTTTCGAGAGTCGATGTGGAGGTGATCGAGGGGCGGGTCCGTCTGAGCGGAAGTGTTCCCTCCTTTGTCGCTTCGAGAGTGGCGGAGCAGGATGTATGGAATGTAAGGGAGGTGCGGGAGGTGTCAAACGAGCTCACTGTGGCCGGACCTGAACATCACAAGCCCCCTTCCGATTCGCAGCTCAAAAAGAGAGTGAGCGATGCTCTCAGGTGGAGTCCTTCCGTGGATGCCTCCGACCTTTTGGTCAATGTACGTGAAGGGGTGGTGACGGTGGGGGGAACGGTTACCAGTTATTCACAGAAGTTGCATGTGGATGATGTGGTGAGTGAGATTCTGGGGGTGGCCCGGGCGATCAACGTGGTTTCAGTCGTACCGTCCAGGGCCATACTGGACAGAACTCTTGCCTTGAGGATTGTGGACACTCTGGGTACCGATTCGCAGATACCTTTTCAGTCGGTTGATGTGGAGGTGGAGCGCGGGAAAGTGACTCTGAGCGGATCGGTTCCGGAGCCCGGGCAGAAGAAGAGAATCCAAAAGAAGGTGGAACACTTACTTGGAGTGCGCGAGATCGAGAACAGGATTGTGGTTCAGCCTGTGGGCTGAAAGGAGGGGGCAGGTATGGTGAATGAGGAGCTTGAGCACAGGATTTTGGAGCAGCTTCACTGGGATGCCAGGCTCGAAAATGCGGATGTGCATGCGGAAGTGGCCGATGGAAAGGTTGTTCTGAGAGGAATTGTTTCCTCGCTGGCTCAGCTGCGCGCTGCCGAGCTGAGTGTGTGGAGTGTTCAGGGAGTGGCTTCGGTTGATAATCGGCTGCGGATACTTCACGGGACCGAAAAGGAGGATGAGGAGATAGAGGCCGCTTTGAGTTCAAGGCTTAAGGATGACCGGGAAATCGATGAAAGTGCCATACAGTTCACCGTTGAGGAGGGGCTGATAACTCTTTTCGGATCGGTTGATGCTTACTGGAAGAAGGAGCGGGTCGAGGAGATCGCTTCTCACACCTCCGGTACGGTGCTGGTGGAGAACAAGCTGGAGGTGGTGCCTACCTCCTCACCCGATGACCGAAGGATAGCGGAGGATGTGAGGCTTGCTCTGGAGCGGATGAATGCGGCTGATACCCGCCATGTTACCGTGACGGTAAATAACGGGGTGGTGACTCTCACAGGAAAAGTACCTCACTGGAACTCCTATAACAGCGCCGAATATGCGGCACGTCACACCCGTGGTGTTTCCGATGTCAGAAACGAACTGCTGATGGTTTAGTCGAGGTGGTGGAAAGTGGGCAGACCCGAGGCGCTCAGAAAGATTTCCGATACTGTGTGGGAACTCCCTTCAACTTATAAAGAGGGTATGCTGGTTCCGGCCAGGATTGTGGCCACCTCCGCGCTCATCGATGCCATGGATGACGGGGTGTATGATCAGGTCACCAATGTGGCAAAACTCCCGGGTATAGTGCAGGGTGCCTACTGTATGCCGGACGGGCACTGGGGGTATGGTTTTCCCATCGGGGGAGTTGCGGCGATGGATGCCCAAAAGGGAGTGATCTCTCCCGGAGGTATCGGTTTCGACATAAACTGCGGTATGCGTCTTGTTCTCACCAACCTGACTCTGGACGAGGTGATGCCTCAGGTGAGGTTGCTGGTGGACCGTTTATTCACTCGTGTTCCGGCGGGGGTGGGCGGCAGGGGCTATTACAGGGCGGCCAGATCCGAGTTCGAGGATGTCATTACCGGGGGCAGCCGCTGGTGCATACGTCAGGGCTACGGCTGGGAGGAGGATCTGGACCGTACCGAGGAAGGTGGGTGTCTCGAGGGAGCTGATCCGGCGAGAGTCAGCGCCAGAGCGGTCGAGAGGGGGTATCATCAGCTGGGCACTCTGGGGTCGGGAAATCACTATCTGGAAATCCAGGTGATAAAGCCGGAGAATGTGTTCGACAGGGAGCTGGCCGGGGCTTTCGGGATCACTATTCCCAATCAGATCGCGGTGATGTTTCACTGCGGCAGCCGCGGGTTCGGACATCAGATAGCTACAGATTATGTACAGAACTTTTTGAGGGTGATGGGTCCTAAATATCATATCGCGGTTCCGGACCGGGAGCTTGCATGTGCGCCGTTCCGTTCACCTGAGGGGCAGGCTTATTTTTCCGCCATGAAGTGTGCGGCCAACATGTCCTTTGCCAACCGTCAGATGATCCTTCACCAGATACGCATCGTTTTTTCCGAGGTATTCGGGCGCAGTGCCCAGGAACTGGGGATGCATCAGGTGTACGATGTGGCGCACAACACAGCAAAGCTGGAAGAGCATTTTGTCAACGGGGAGAAGCGTGAGCTTCTGGTGCATCGCAAGGGGGCGACGCGTGCGTTCGGGCCAGGAATGAGCGACCTTCCGGATGTGTACCGGAAAACGGGGCAGCCGGTGATAATCGGGGGCAGTATGGAAACCGGTTCTTATCTTCTGGCGGGAATGTCCAGCGGGCACAGCACGTTTTTTTCCACAGCTCACGGAAGCGGCAGGACCATGGGGCGCAGGCAGGCCAAAAAGGGAGTGAGCGGCAGGGACCTTCAGCAGCACATGCTCGAGCATGGGATATATGTCCGCACGGCGTCCTATTCCGGGCTGGCCGAGGAGGGGGGGATGGCCTACAAGGACATAGATCAGGTGGTGGATGCGGCAAGGCAGGCAGGGATAAGCAGGCCGGTGGCCAGGCTGACCCCGTTGGGAAACGTGAAGGGTTAAAAAGCACTCTCCTCTTTCATTTACTAATTCTATAACGCCTGAACG
>JBKHHW010000052.1:0-18743 GCA_046538945.1 Chitinispirillaceae bacterium
AAACGGGGCTCTTCAAAAGCCCCGTTTTTCTCCGTCGATTCAGAGAGAATCCTTGAATGCCTTTCCGGGCTTGAACCGAACAGTTTTGGAAGCTTCGATTTTGATTTCTTCGCCGGTTTTTGGGTTGCGGCCGGTACGGGCAGCACGCTCGGACACCTGGAAAGTGCCGAAACCGATCAGATTGACACCCTCATTTACATTTGCCTTGATGGTGTTGAGGATGGAATTGACAGCCTTCTCGGCGACAGCTTTGCTTTCCCCGATATCCTGGGCAACTGCTTCGATGAGTTCACCTTTATTCATTACTCCCCCTTCTCTTGAGGTTAACATTTATAATGAGTTCCAACTCACGTATGGACAATACAGGACCAAAGACAATAAAATAACTCGACATCGGCGGTAAATCAATAGACGGCAGCTGATTTTATCAGGAATGTGCCATTTCAGAAAGCATTCTGATCTCTTCAGGCCAGAGCGTCTCGTCATTAGTTTCCAGTATACAGGGTATGTTGTCAAACCTGCTGTCCTGCATGATCAACCTGAAAGCTTCGATTCCGATGTTCCCCTTTCCGATGCTGTCGTGCCGGTCAACCCTGCTCCCCAAAGTACTTTTTGCATCGTTGAGATGCAGTCCTCTGATATATGAAAACCCCACCGTCTGCCCGAATGACCTCATGACCTCTTCATAGTTCCGTCTGCCCCGGATATCATACCCGGCGGCAAATATGTGACAGGTGTCCAGACACACACCCAGGCGCTTCCTGTCTTCCACTTTGTCTATTATTTCCGCAAGGTGCTCGAAACGGTAACCTACGCTGCTGCCTTGACCGGCCGTAGCCTCGAGCACAATCCCCACACTATTGCAGGAATCAAGTGCCCGGTTCAGGGATTGGGCGATCAGAGCCAGGCACTCGCTCTCCCCCACGGCATTGACATGACTTCCCGGATGTATATTGAGCCAGGGCAGCCCCAGAAGCCTGCACCGATCCATTTCATCTATCAGAGCATCAAGAGACTGCTCTCTGGGAACAGGGTCGGGGTTTCCGATGTTTATCAGGTAACTGTCGTGAGCAAGAACCGCCCCGGGATCATACCCGCACTTTTCCATATTGATTTTGAAGGAATCGATGGCGGATGTTTCAAGCGGTTTGGCAACCCAGCGCCTCTGGTTCTTGGTGAAAAGCCCGAATGCGGTTGCCCCCACTTTCTGTGCATTGAGAGGAGCGTTCTGCACTCCTCCGGTGGTGTGGACATGCGGTCCTATCAATTTCATACGTCTATACACCCTTTCAGAAACAATGTCCCGTCACAGGAAAAAGGCCGCCCCTAGTAGCGGTATCCGATTTTTTCGAACAGCAGATACTGGGATTCAATCCGGAAATCGTTTTCCTCCGCGGAAACATACTCAGGATCAACCATAGTAAACGGCTTGTTGAGCCTGATTATCTTGGGATCAGCCCACATCACTCCGTTTGCATTACCGAAGAAATTGGTGAAGGGTGTGAGAAAGAAACCCTCCTGAGGATCAGCATACCCCCTTCTCACTCCGAAACGTCTGTTGAACGTCACACAGCTTCTCATCAGAGTGACTGAACGGTCCGGCACCTCGAAGCGCACCCCGTCAAGACCGTTATGACTGATTGTGGCATTACTGACAAGAACCGTGGCGGAAACGGTGTTTATTCCGTGTCCACCATTATGAGTCACCAGTATGTTTTCGGCTTTGAAGGGATAATCGATTTCCAGAGCACCCTGGATGCGCATCCCGGAGCCTTTATTCTTATATATCTGACACTCCTTCAGCTCGACTCCGCTTTCCACAATGTCCAGACCGAATTCATTGTTGTGGCTGAACACACAATTCTCGAAATAAATCTGTCTGCAGTGGGATTCTACCTTGAACCCGCTCACCATACTGCGAGTGAACACCATGTTATAAAAACGTATGTTCGAACAGTCGCTTATAACCGCATCGCTTGAATCGATAACCGTTCTGCCGAAAGGTGCCCCGATGACCACTATGGGATTATCATCCATCCCGCTGTTCTGAAACCTCAGGTGAAGATGATAGCTTCCTGTATCTATAACGATCGTATCACCCGCGACAGCATCTGTTATGCTTTTCTGAAGCTCCGGCGAGGTTTTGACAAATTCATGCCTCCGCACACTTGAAATGTAACGTATGGAGTCGTTGTAATGATCAATATCCAGGTTTGCCGCGATTATTTCCCGATTGAGCGGAAATATGAGATTGAGGTTCTTGTTGTGCTGGCGATGCTCCTGACTTAGCACCACATTGTAGACCGAATTGAGAACTTCTGAAAGAGAATCCACAAAGCTGTAAAGCGAATCCCTGAAACCGGGATGGAAAATACCCCTCGGGGGACACTCCTGAGCGCCCTCCTCTACAACCGATGCAATTCCGGATGAATCTTTCGAAAAATCACCCACCTTTTCAAGAATACTCTCGGCAAACTCCTTTTCATAATAGTAGTTGAGTGTATCAAAACGGGTTTTGTACCGCAGCGGATCAAACGGTCCTGCACTGCTGTTGTGATTCTGCACGGACTCGTTAAACGTGCGTACGCTGTCATTCTTCAGACTTATCCCGTTGTTCCAAGTTTCCACTGAATCGTTGAGCCGCTCCATGCTGTCCAACACTGCCAGAGTGTCATCCACTGAAGCGACCTTGTGAAACATCCCCGTCATCATAGTGTCTATGGTAAGCCTGTAGGATGTGAACAGTTCCTGCCGGATGGGTTCAGGACAACCGTTTATTGGATCCCAGGGATTGTTCCTCTCGATACAGGTCAGAAACAAGCATAGGCAACCAAGCGGCAAGAGCAGACTGCGCGGAAAGGACGGAATTATGTTGAATCTTGACGAACACATTATAGAAATCAAAATACTTCCTGAGGTTAAAAGATGGCAAATTAGTGCCCAACCGTGGAAGGATGTATATTTAAAGGACTTACAGAAAGCACCACAGGGTAAATCTGATATGCTCAACTTTAAAAATATATCCGTTTTTCTTATTTTTACAGTTTTAACCGCTTCAATCGGATTTTCCACCTACGCACAGACCTGCAAACCGGGCAAACAGTTACTGGTATTCAAAACAGAGCAGCAGTTCAGAACGTACGCAGACAGTGCTTTCACAGATGAAATCTTCAAACAGCTCCGAAAAGAATTGGAGGAAATCGGCTACTGTCTGGTGAGAGACACAACCTCACAGATCGCCGACACTTCAGAAAACGTTTCCCATCTGCTTTTTTCCTTTAAAAACCTGCCGGCAGACCTGGATTCTTCCGCAACCAGCCCCGAGCTGGTAGTGGCACTGCTCGAAAATCAAAAGACGAGCCGGACGGAAATTCAAAAAGCCCTCGATGCACCTCTTGTTTCCTTCATGTTCGACCCAGAGGATCTCTTTTCGCTCAAAGCCATTCTGGTCAAGAAAATTGCAGAAAACCTCAGAAACCAGTACGTCTGCCATATCCGAATACACTCAAGCCCCGACAAGGTCCACATAAGCAGCACTACCGGGTTGGACGCCGTGACTCCGGTGGAATGGATACAACCGCTTGGAAACATTTCAGTCCACGCATCCAGGGAAGGTTATGAACCTGTTCAGAAAAAGATCAAACTTACAGAACCCGGAGTGCATACATTCTACCTGCAGCTAGGCAAACGCAAGTTTTACCATTCCAACTTCTTTTATCCGGCAGTCACCGCGGGCCTCGCATCCGTTGTCTTCTATTCCCTGGAACACTACTACTATGATCGCTACCACAGCCTGAGCAGAAAAGATTACTCAGACAACCCCGAACAGTTCGGAAGAACATTCCGGAAAGCAAAAACATTTGAATACCTGACTCTGGGCTCGATTCTGCTTTCGGGAGTCAGCCTGGGCCTATCCTTCAAATACTGATTCACCCCTGAACAGCCAAAAAAAATCCGGAACACCCGCACCGAGGCTTCCGGATCTAATTAGATACTACTGTAGTTTATCTCAGGCTATTTTCTTGTCCTTTTTCAAAAGATATGTAGGAGGTTCCTTGTGCAGAATCGCTTCACGATTCACCATCACCTCCCGCACATCGCTGCGCGAGGGAACTTCGAACATGATCGGAACCAGACAGGATTCAAGTACATTTCTCAACCCCCTCGCACCGGTCTTCTTCTGATGGGCGATCCTTACAACCTCCCTCAGAGCATCCCGGGTAAAGGTCAGACGTACTCCCTCCATGGAAAAGAGCTTCTGGTACTGCTTGGTCAGCGCATTCTTCGGCTCGGTAAGAATCTGCAGAAGCGCATCCTCATCCAGTTCATCCAAACCCAGCACTGCCGGCAGACGCCCCACGATTTCCGGAATCAGCCCGAAACGGATCAGATCGTCCGGTTCGACCTTGCGCAGAATGTCACCGGTTTTGTAATGCTGCTTTTTTCTGATCTCGGCGTTGAAACCCATACGGCTCTCGCCGATACGCGCTTCCACGATCTTGTCGAGTCCCTCGAAAGCACCGCCGCAGATAAAAAGAATGTCCCGCGTGTTGATCTGAATCAGATTCTGCTCGGGATGCTTGCGCCCGCCTTTGGGCGGAATGCTTGAAACCGTGCCTTCCAGTATCTTGAGCATCGCCTGCTGAACCCCCTCGCCGGAAACATCCCTGGTGATCGAAGGGTTGGCGGACTTGCGGGTGATCTTGTCAAACTCGTCGATGTAGATGATACCCCGTTCGGCTTTGGCCACATCGTAATTGGAAGCCTGCAGAAGCCTGACCAGCATGTTCTCCACATCCTCACCCACATACCCTGCTTCGGTGAAAATGGTGGCGTCCACGATTGTGAAAGGCACCTTGAGAAGCTTGGCAAGGGTCTGCGCGATGAGGGTCTTACCGGTTCCGGTAGGACCGACCATCAGCATATTGGACTTATCTATCTCTACACCATCGGAAGCCTGTCCTCTGGAGAGAACTCGTTTGAAATGATTGTAGGCGGCCACACAAACGCCCATTTTCACTTCATCCTGCCCGATCACGTACTGGTCGATAAATTCCTTTATCTCTCTGGGATTGGGCAGCGTTTCCAAACTCAGATCTCCGGGAACGGCAGAACGCTCCTCCCGAAGAATTTCATTGCACATATCCACACACTCGTTGCAGATATGCACGGAAGGCCCGGTGATAAGCTTGCTTACCTCATCGGGTCCCTTACCACAAAACGAACACTTTATACCCGGATACCGGGGTCTTGATGACATAGGCAACTATTCCCTTGAAGTCAAAATTTCGTCCACCAGTCCGTAGGCCTTCGCCTCCTCGGCGGACATGTAGAAATTCCGGTCCGTATCCTTGGCGATTATCTCCAGATCCTGACCGGAGTGTTTGTGAATGATTTCGTTTAAAGTCTGTTTCACACGCACTATCTCCCGAGCATGGATGGCCACGTCCGCAGCCTGTCCGCCCGCTCCGCCCAGAGGCTGATGCAGCATGATTCTGGAATGGGGGAGCGCATACCTCTTCCCTTTTGTTCCGGCGGCAAGCAGTACCGCCCCCATACTGGCAGCCTGACCGATACAGATGGTGGACACATCCGGTTTGATATACTGGATAGTGTCGTAAATGGCCAGTCCGGAAGACACGATCCCTCCCGGGGAGTTGATATAGACAGTGATATCCTTTTCAGAATCCTCGTACTCCAGAAAGATGAGCTGTGCCATTACCAGATCGGCAGTGGTGTCGTCTATATCCGATCCCAGAAAAATTATTCTTTCCTTGAGAAGTCTCGAATAGATGTCAAAAGAACGCTCTCCACGACCTGTCTGCTCAATTACCATCGGAACTAGTGGCATGATTTCCATTCCTTTCAGATGTTAGTGCAACCCCTGCAATTATTGTCTTCAAAACCTGGACCTGAGAATGGGAAATGTAATGAGCGCGGGTAACGCACCGTCTCCTCCATTACGTAACGGCACATCACATATATATAATAAAATATCTATCCCCGCTCAAAGGAAAGAAAAAAACGTAGAACGTTGAAAGGAGTTCAACGTTCTCCGTTAACCGTTTTCCGTTAGCCCGTTTTTTCCGCTTTACCGTCCGGGTGCTGCGAAAAAGGGGGCGGCTTACTGCTGCTCGCCGACCAGAAAATCGAGCGTCTTGCGCTCTCTGATATCGGAGCGGATACGATTGGTTGTTCCGTTTTTGCGGAAAACCTGCTTGAGAGTTTCGAACTCCTGGTTGTACATTCCGGCCAGCCGTTCGATCTCCTGATCCACCTCCGCCTGAGTAGGCTTGATTTTCTCCTTATCGGCCACATAATCGATTATCCGCTGACGCTTGAGCGAACGAATCGCAGTCTCCTTGTACATCTCCTCGGCCTGTTCCCTGCTGGGAGCCGGTTCGTTTGGCCTGCGGTAGCGCATCGATTCCTCGTACATATAATTGATGAACGCTTCAATCCTCGCAGGAGGAACCTCGAAAGGATTATCCTTGATCAGCGTCTCGATAACCTCGTTGTGGGCATCATTCCTGGCTTTTTCAATCTCCTGCTGCTCAAGGCTCTTTCTGATTTCCTGCCTTAGCGCATCCTCGTTTTCGTAGTTGCCCACCTTCTTGAGGAAATCTTCGTCGATCTCAGGAAGCTCCTTTTCCTGAACGGCGGTAACGGCCACAGTGAACTCACCAGTTTTGCCCGCAACGCTCTGGTCCTGGTAATCCTTGGGGAACTTGACCGTGACATCCACCACATCCCCCGCGGAAGTGCCCGTCAGCCCCTTGTCGAAATCCTTGAGCTTGGTGTCGGCACCGAGCTCCACCGGGTATTCGGGATTTTTGATCTCGGCCTGCTCCTCACCGTCGATCACCACCCTGCGGTACTCGAAACGCACATAGTCGCCTTTTTTGGAAGGCCTCTGCACATCCCTGAACTCGGCAAGACGTTCCCGCAGATTCTGGAGAGCATCCTCGACATCACTGTCCTTGATCTTCTTGGGCTTGGGCTTCACTTTCAGTTTGTCGTAGTTTTTGATCTCTATGGAAGGATCAACCTCTGTTTCGATGGTAAAGGAGAGCGGTTCACCCTCATTGCTCTTCACCTCGTCGACCTTCGCCGGGGCCACGGGATTGATATTGTTCTCCTCACAGGCAGTCTTGTATGACTTCTGGATGAGGTCCTCGACAATTTCAGCCTTGATGGCATCGCCGTAACGCTGTCTGATAATCGAAGACGGGACCTTGCCCTGCCTGAACCCGGGCAGCCGCATATCCTTTTTGTAATGATTGAGCTTTGAATCGAAGGCTTCGTTCACCTCCTGCTCAGGAACTTCAACACTGATTACCCGCTTCCAGGATGTCGGTTCGGAAACAGTAGTTTTCAACTGGCTGGTCCTCCTCTAGAATTGTATGTACGTGACCCGCTCTAATGCAGAATACGAGGAGGGGGACTCGAACCCCCACAGGTTACCCCACTAGATCCTAAGTCTAGCGCGTCTACCAGTTCCGCCATCCTCGCGCACTGAGAAAATGCCACAACGCCGTAGCAAACTTCCCAAAATAAGTGATATTCACTCAGATATCAAGCTTGTTTAAGGCATTCAGCGCGCTTGGAGAAAAATCCACTCCCAGGCCAACATCAGATCACTTAAAAACGTATATTTCAGTTTCACGTTACCCGCAATGAGATCTACAAAGCAAAAAACATGACAAAAAGACGCAACTACCCCGGAAAAGAGAGCCCCTCGGAGGCCAAACTGAAATTCAGCCGGCACAAAGCCTGTCCTGACTGCTTCAGATCCCCCCAGATGTGCATCTGCAATGTCACCACCAGCTTTGAAAACACCATCAGAACCGTCATCCTCCAGCACCCCCAGGAACAGTACAAGATGCTCAATTCGGCAAGACTCGCCAGGTTCATTCTGAAGAACAGTTCCTTGCGAGTAGGCCTGTCCTGGCCCAATTTCAAAGCGGTTGCCGGCCCCGAAGAAAACCCCTCCGACTGGGGCATACTCTATCTCAAAAATGAAGACGACAGCAGGATTTCAAGCGCAATCACCGTCACCGACCGAAAAAAACGAATCACCGAGGACTTCTCCTTTCTGCGCGGGATAATTGCCCTGGACGGTTCCTGGAAACAGGCCAAAGCTATGTGGTGGCGAAACCCCTGGTTTCTGCGTCTGAACAGAGTCAGCCTCAACCCCGATCACCCCTCACTTCGCAAACAGGTGAAAAAGGGTGCACTTTCCACAATTGAGGCTCTGGCGCTCACACTTGAGCTTCTGGGTGAGGATGAATCCTTAGGGGAGTCGATGCGCAGACAATATGAGAAACTGATAGTAAAACCGGTATGCTCAAAGGCAGGCCAAAGAGAAGAAAAGGACAGACCTCCTGCTCCCGGGCAGAGCCAGACCTCTGCCTCTCTTCCAAAATTAGATCAGCCCTTTCAGAATGAATAGAATGCTGCTCCTTCCGTGGAAAACCCGACCTCTCTTCTCTCTTTGAAATCTGTCGTCCCCCTCAGACCGACCATCAGATTGAGGGAGATTTTCCAGAAGTGAAAATCTATACCGAAACCGGCTCCGCCACTCAGATTCATACTTTCTGAGTCATTATAGTAATAATCATTATATTGATATTCAGATTCATATTCATATTCATAATAAGTATCATAATATTCAGATTTCTCATAAATCAGATTCGAGCCCGCATAGCAGAAAAGGTTCATCTGATCGCCCTGATTGAGTATCCTGTAGCCGCTCAATCCCACATTAAGCCATAAATCTTTATAACTCTCATCACGTTTGTAATAGGGTGCAAACGTCACCTGGGCTCCGAACCCGTTTTCAAACCAATACCGGTACGCCAGACCGTTTCCAGTGATAAAACCGGCAGCGGCACCGATATTGTGCTTGCCAACAATATGTTCATACCTGTCTTCAAGAGCCGAACCATGCCCGACGAATAAACATAACATAACTGCAGCAGCTGCCATACACCTTCTCATAAATCACCCTCCGTTCTAAGTTTAACCAGCGATCATCAGAAATGAAACCGTAATATAAAAAAAATTGCGGCAGTCTTAAAGAGGTATTATATATTTGTAAAAACCTGTGATACTCTTCTGAACAGGAGGATACCCCATGAAACTTTTTCTGTTCACCATTCTTTTCTTTCTGCTCAGCTGTCAAAAAGAAAACAACGCATCTGAAAATGCAGTGATGGAATTGGACCTTCAGACCTATTCCCTCGAGCTTGAAAACGGCGGTTACCTCGGGTCCGACGGAAACGGGGAATACTTCTCAAAAGTAACCGCCAGTGTGAAAAAGAAAGCACTTGGGGTCAAAGACACGGTCCTCCACGGGCCGTTTGAAGCATACATTGAATACCCGTGCGGAGAAAAACAGCAAAACATCAGTGCTCTCAAGGTGAGGGGGTATTTCAAAGACGGAGTGAAGCACGGAGAGTGGAAGAACTATTTTTACAGATGCGGTTCGGCACTGGACACATCAGCAATCGAAGTCCAGATCAGCGGAACGTATGTGTCCGGAAAACGGACCGGGGAATGGATCACCGCCCGTCAGGGCGAGGCACTCGAGATCCAGCACTACACCGAAGGCAACCTCGACTCAATCGGCATCACCCAGGTAGCAATGCAGGAGCAAAGCAGTGCCGATACGGCTGAGCAGAACTCCGCCGGACTGGATCTGGAACTGTTCCGCGGCAGACTTCCCGAGGATGCCACAGTCAAGGATGTTGTCAAGTTACTGGGAACTCCTCACCGGATCAGACACGAAGAGAAAAACACCACCTGGTACTACAACTACAGATGCCACGACAAAGATGAGATGTGCAGAAAATTCGTGATACTGTTCGATGATGCGAAATTCGTGAAGGTTGACTGTAACGACCAGAACAACTACTGAAATAAGCTCTGTGATCCGATTTAGCATACGGCCCCGAATGCTTGGGACCGCGGCCGTTGCCGTTGTTCCATCATCACCTCTGCCATCCTCCGATCCGGAATATCCTCTCTCCCCCCGCTAACGTGCGACAAGGCTTTCCCCTGCCCCCGTCGTATGAAGAAAATTGATATTTGACAGAAACAAGTGCACCCTATTTACCGGATTGTTATAATCTTCAGGAAGCACTCCTGTGATTGAACAGATACACCGCCACCACAAACGACACCAGAAGAATCCCCGCCGACCACAGAACTGCAAGCCACCCGTGATTTTCAGGGGGAAGACCCAGAGTCAGCGCCCGTACCGCCTCGATCACATGAGTTACCGGCTGGTTTTCCGCAAACGCCCGCACCACGGGAGTCATGTCGTCTGTAGGCACGAAAGCACTGCTGATAAACGTGACCGGGAATACAAATACAAACGTGATCCACTGTACCCCTTCGATGGTTTTGGAGAGTAGCCCCATGATCGCGGAAGCCCAGGAGAAAGCAAAGGTAAAAAGCATCAGAATGCCAAGCACCATCAGCCATTCAAAAACGGATGCAGTCGGCCTGAACCCCACAAAGAGTCCCACCAGGACCATTATTACCGCGGAAATCGTGTTCCTGACCAGATCCGTGACCGTGTGCCCCACCAGAACCGCGGAGCTGGCCATGGGCAGACTCTTGAACCGGTCGATTATCCCCCTTCGAATATCGGTAGTCACCCCCAGAGCGGTGTAGGTGGAACCGAAGGCGATGGTCTGTACCAGGATTCCAGCGAAGAGAAAATTAACATACGACACCCCGGGAGTTTCGATTGCCCCGCCGAAAACATAACGGAACAGAAGAAGAAACATGATGGGAGTGACAACGGTCGAGAGTGCCTGATCCATGTTCCTTATGATGTACACACTGCTGCGCCTGACAAGCACGCTATAATCACTCAGCAACCAGTACAAGGTGTTGCCTTTCTGAGGCCTGACCCGATTCATGACCCCCACTCCCCTTCATTTGTTCCAATGCCTTTTTCGTTCTGAGAAATCTTTCGTCCGGTAAGTTTGAGAAAGACATCATCCAGCGACGGCTTGCTGCAGAAAAGACCCGCAACTTCGATTTTCGCCTTTTCAAACGATTCCAGCATCGATTTCAGTTCCTGAATTCCGCTGTTATTCACTACCCAGAGGCTTTTCTGCTTATCATCGGTCATAACGACTCTTGTACCCATCAGCTCCACGGCCCTCCTGTAGTTTTCCGTATCCGCGAATACATACTGCATCCGTTCGCTGCCGGCAGTTTTCTTGAGTTGGTCGGCTGTGCCGCGCGCCACCACCTTACCCTCGTCAATCACTACGATTTCATCGGCCAGCCGGTCCGCTTCCTCCAGATGCTGGGTAGTCAGAAAAATGGTGGTTCCCTGCCTGACCAGTTCTTCTATGATAACCCACATGCTCAGACGGCTCCGGGGGTCAAGCGCCGTGGTGGGTTCATCCAGAAACAGTATGGGTGGAGTCGCGATGAGGCTCGAGGCCAGATCCAGACGCCTGCGCATGCCTCCGGAATAGTTTCTCACATACCGGTCTGCTGCGTCAACCAGATCGAACTGCTCCAGAAGCTTTTCGGTGCGCCTTGCGGTGTCCTTTCTGCTGAGATGGTAGAGCCGGCCCATCATTCTCAGGTTCTCCCTCCCGGTAAGGTACTCGTCGACAGCCGCGTACTGACCGGTAAGCCCGATAAGTGAACGCACGCTGCGCGCATCCCTGACCACATCGTAACCCTCGATACAGACCTCTCCGGAGTCGGCCCGAAGAAGAGTGGACATTATACGCACCAGTGTCGTTTTGCCCGCACCGTTAGGCCCAAGCAGGGCCACGGTGGTCCCCCGCCTTACCGACAGGTCGATTCCGCTTAGAACCTTCAGTCTGCCGAAGGCTTTGTGTACGTTTTTTATGGTGACCGCCCATTCATTACTTTTCATATCCATTGACATTTCCTCTTCGGGTCAGGGATACTCATACTACAACAGATCGGATACTGCTATACTCCGGAATTTCATTTTGGAGATCTGGGTCCGCAGGTAACATTTTCATATCAACACATAATCCGCATCGAAAATAATTCCATGACTGGTGATACCATGAATAAAAAAATCCGACAATGGGCCAGACTTTGCGGCAAAGTCGGTTTCATATCACACGGACTGATCTACATCACGGTTGCGCTCATGGCATTTCACGTTTTCAGCGGAAGCGGCGAAAGAAGCACTGATTTCATAGGTGTGCTGGATGAGCTTGTCGGAAGTCCGACCGGAAAAGTTTACATTTTTCTCCTTTCTGTGGGATTCTTCGGATTCGCCTTGTGGCGAATTGTCCAGGTAATCTGGGATACGGAGGAAAATGGGAAAAATGTGCAGGGAGTAGCAGTCCGAACGCTGCTTGGGATAATCGGAGTCGGTTACGGATGGCTCGGCTACAACGTCTTCTCGCTTTTGCTGCAGGGGGGAGCCACAAGCGGAGATCAAACCACGGAATTCACCGTTGCGCGGCTTATGGGTTCGCCCCTCGGGTTGTGGCTGATAGGATTTGCGGCTTCTGTTGTAGCTGCAGGATCGCTTTACCAGTTCTTCCAGGCTGTCACCGCAAGATTCAAAGTGACTCTCAGACGAGAGCGGTTCAAAAACCGCTCCTGGAAAATTTACATACTGATGGGCAGAATCGGGTTGATTGCCCGCGGAGTGCTGTTCGGCGTTTTATCATTTCTGTTCTTCTGGGCACTATTCACCTATGATCCTCAGAAGGCGGGAAGTCAGGGTGATGTGTTTTCGGCTCTGGCGGAGGCACCGTACGGGTACTGGTTTATAATGGCGGAAGCTTTGGGGCTTCTGATTTACGGTGTGTTTGCAGCAGGGCAGGCAAGATTCAGATACCTTCTGATGGATGAAAAAGGCACGTGATATACTGCCCGTTTCTTCACAAAACCGGTCCGGAATTTGCTTTATCTTCATACTGTTTTTTTTATCCACCCCGGGGACAACAATGGCCAGCATAACCGTACCAGACGCCATCTATCATGTGTACTCCAGAAGTTCACTGGAGGAAAAGATCTTCAAATCGGATGAATCAAAAAGTTACTTTCGTGAGAAGCTCGCCTCCTTGCTGAAGAAACATTTTTACCGATGCTACGGCTGGTCTCTTATGGATGACCATTATCATTTGGTGCTGCACTGCAGTGACCTTCCCGTCTGCTCCTTCGTACAGAGACTCAACACCTCTTTCGGGCTGCACTACAGAAAAGTCCATAGGGGGATCGGTTCCGCATTCGAAGGACGTCCGGCCGCTGTGGTTGTCCAGGATACATATCTCAAGCCGCTTGTCCGCTGGGTGCACCTCAACCCAGTCCGCAAGGGCATATGCACTTTGAAGGAGCTGAAAAGATATGAGTGGTGCGGGCACAGAGAAATTGTAACCGGCGATTGTGAAAAAAACGTAATCGACATGACCGGCCTGCTTGACTTCTTTTCGGGTAACAACCCCAGAGGTGCCTATAGAAGATATATGTTGACCCCCGATGATCCTCAGGACGATTATCTCATAAATTCGCTTCGCAATGCTAACCGGGGAAGTTACTGCTTCACAAAAGCTGAAAGCTGGGTTATAGGAGACCCGGAATTCACCTCCCAGGCGCTTCTGCAGGACGGATGCAAAATGATCCGCGTCGCAAGATACCTTCGGGACAACGTGAGAATCGAAACTATCGCCGAACAGCTGACTTCTGTCATGAAAATAGGTATTGAAGAACTGAAGGGACGCCGTCCGCCCGAAAACGCCTCCGTAGCTCGGAAGCTGCTCGCTTTTCTTGCGGCGCGCTGTTTTGATTTCTCTCCATCCCAGATCGCGGCCTTTCTGGATGTGTCAGCCGGCACCGCATCCAAACTGATTGAAGGCGGATTCACCTGTCTTGCAGAGCATCCTCTGCCCCCGGAAGCATCGGAACTGATCATCAACCATTTACCAGCTTACTACAGAACAGCCCTCGAGGCAGAGAGCAGGCGGCTTTTCCATTCTGAAACGTGAACTTGCTTTGAGTGAAAGCCACCGCACTTCAGCAGCTCAGATCGATATGCTGGATGAGCCCCGCGCCTCGTCCGCTTTCCTTAAGGTAGAAGCCGCTCTTCCGGATGATTCCCGCGGTTTCGTTCTGAGGGTTTTTAAGTTCATACGGACTTTCAACCGCTCCCAGATAAATAGCGCCCACGCCTTTTTCTTTGGCAGAGTGCAGCGTCACATCATCCGAACCGGATTCCCTGATCATTATCTTCAGTTCGGAGAAAACCGGATCACTCTCATCTATCCATCCATTTCCGTCGGAATCGTATCGGGCAAGTTCAGCAAAACCATCTCCGGTACTGGCTCCGAACAGTTCAGAACCGTCATTGATGATTCCGTCCTTGTTTTTATCGAGGCACAGAAGTCCCTGCCCCCCCACCGGCATGGATATACTCTCTTTACTTCCATCGATAGTGATATCGAAGCTATACTTTTCAGCACTGAGCCGGGGTGCAGTGCCGTCCAGATTGATCACCAGCGGATCGGCAACATTGCCTGCTCTGAAGGAGAAGTGGGACGACTGAGAGAATTCGTAGCTCATATCCAGATTCAGCGATACATCGATCTGCCTTCCGTCTGCAGTCCTGACCTTGCCCACAGTCTCGAATGACAACCTCTGCGACTCGTGGTAATGCTCTGTTTTCTGATAAGAAACACTCCATTGAGGACCACGTCTGACAGGAGCTTCAGCGGCATTTTCGGGAATATCTTTCAGTTTGATTTTGCCCAGTATCCTTATCCTGTGTTTCTTACCCGTAATGGCCTCGATGAAATTTTCTATGAGGCGGATTTTTGCTTTGTCCT
This sequence comes from Chitinispirillaceae bacterium, assembly GCA_046538945.1. Lineage (GTDB taxonomy): Bacteria > Fibrobacterota > Chitinivibrionia > Chitinivibrionales > Chitinispirillaceae > JAEZKC01. The sequence goes on from JBKHHW010000052.1 coordinate 14,847, forward strand.
CATCGGACAATTCTATTTCAAGAGAAGGTTCGGCCGGTTCGGCACTGGATGCTTCCAGAAGATCTTTCCCTTTCTGAGACAGATCCACAACCATAAACTTCCCGGGAGGTGATTCAATTGTTCCTCCCTGCACGGGATTTCCCACTCTCACCTGGAGTCTTTCTTCTGAAGTATACTGTTTGAAAGAGGTGGTGAATGCGTTCATTTCAACATCGTGGGATTGAATTTTCATCGTAGCCTCCGCGCTTTGTAGGTGAAAATCCTTCTTTACTTATATCGGGTCAAAGCGGGAAAAGTTTATGAAGAAAATTGAGAAAATTGTGAAATGGAAATCGGGAAGTGGCGAGGTCGGATGTGTACTTGTACTCTTAGATGATCTATCTCAAGATAATCATTCGTGCTTTTCGAGTAAGAGTACGCTTTAAAAGGAGAAATCCGGGATCGTACGCGTACTCTTACTCGTTATTCTACGACTGAAAAAGCAATTCCCCCGTCTGAAGAATTCATTTCCCGATCACAATGCTGCTTCCCAGCGGAAAAGTTTTTCCGCTGTTCTCAAGTGAGAAATGATAGAATCCTGAAGCCAGGGCGTTTTTCATTTTCAGCAGAAGGTTATGCTGCCCGGAACCAAGGTTTTCCATGCCGATTTTCCTGACAAGCCTCCCTCGGATATCGTACACCAGTACTGATGGTGAGCTACGATCCGGAAGGCTGAGCCGAACTCTGATCTCCCGCCCACTGGAAGATAGGGACGCTGAGAAGATTGTGCTGCGGTTCTCCCGGGCGATGGCCGTCTTGGAATGAGTCAAGCCGGTATGCACGATAACTGCCGATGAGAAAGGGTCCAGTTCGAAGCTGTTTCTCACCGTATCTCCATCAAGGGTAAGATAAACTCCGTTATCCCCTACCGCTACAGCTTTTCTCTCGTATGTGTCATTGATAAGAAGTTTCGATTGTCCACGGAGCTCTCCGGGTAATTCAGAGGTAATTCTGATTATATCGGTTTTGGGGTTGTCATCGGCCCAGGAGTATGTATTCTGCCAATCATTTATATCTGTCCAGTACTGACTCCACTTCTTGTTTCCGGTTCCATAATATTTTATGGATGAATCTCTGTACGCGTTGCAGAAGTAGTTTCCGCTCATGGTACCGTAGTCGTACTGAGGCCTGAAAAGAATTGCCGCCTGCGATTTTTCGGCAGCGTAGAAGACATTGTTTTCAATGAGATTGTTCTGGGGCAGATTTTCCGTACGGCCGGTACTCGAGTTGGTTTCCTTGCCAGACAGTTCGATCGCCGCTCTTCCATTATTGTAAAGTACATTTCCCCGAACCGTGCTGCTGAAGTTGTTGGGCAGGAATATTCCGAACCCGCCACTTCCGGTACAGGTGTTGTTCTCTATAACGTTGTCTCGGAAGTCGTCCAGAAATTCAGGCCATATCCCGTGAGCCAGATTAGCCCACGGTCCTGATGACTCCATTCCACCCTTTGTATCGTAGATGAGATTATGGCGGATTGTGCTGTTGTTGCAGTTGGTATAGATCGCCCCTCCGTCATTTAGAGTGGCCATGGCATTTCTGATTATATTATACTCCGCGAAATTCCCATCACTACCAAGAATGATGGCGGCATACCCAGATCCTTCAATCACATTCTTCTGGACTTTTATTCCGGTACCGTTATAAATGATTATGGCGTCGGCGTGCCAGGAGCCGCTCCCCCCGTATCCGTCCACCATTCCAGTATTGATAAGAGTATTGTTTTCCATCACAGTAACTGGGGTTGCCGAAGGGTTCTGATTCCAGCCTATTCCCACGTTCAGATTGTTTCTGAACGTGCATCCCCGGATTTCCGAACCAGCGGTATTCCAGTTTCCCTTAAGTGCCGTCCCCCCCTGGTCACTCCCGATACCCTCGAAAAGGCAGCTTTCTATTATTGATGCATTCCCCACTTTGAGGCCGATGTCCCTCTGATACGCAAATCTGATGTTTTTTACAGTTGCACTTGTTACACTGACTCCGTTTTCTCTTGAAGAAATTTCGATCAGAAGCTCATTCGGATCCGCATTATCTGGAGCCCACAGATACAGTATCTGGCCTGTCGAGTCATAAAAAAACTCTCCCGGAGAATCAAGCTCTTCAAGCTTATTGTCAAGGTAAAAGCCCCAGCCGTCCATATTGTATGGTTTGATCGGAATAAGGCTTTTCTGATCGAGAGAGATCTGCCCTGCTGCATCGTAAGAGGTTATTTTCCTGGTTTCAAACCACCAACTGTGGCGATGCCAGCGGATATTTGCCCCGACCCAGTACCCTGATGTATTCCGCGGATGGTTCACAAGAGATTCGGTCGTGATCACGGTATTGGTTCCGTCACTGTTTTCAGTCCACGATTTTGTCCTAAGCCAGCCGGTGTTGGGATAACGGGCGATACGCATAAGCTTTCCGTTCACATAAAGATACCCAGCAGGACCGTTGTAGGATGCTTTGTAAATGCTGCCCTCATGCAGGGTCCAGTTTGTAACCGGATCACTTCCGCTTACTACCGGCAGCGGCTTTCCATCATCCCCGTAGGCATCAAATGTCAGATCAGACTTCTTGAAATCGGCAGATTCGCGGAAAACATCCCCTCGGCGGAGAAGCACCATATCACCGGAAACCGCTTCCTGGGCCGCCTGATTCAGGGTTTTAAGCGCACTTGTTTCGCTGGTCCCCTCCCGACTGTCGTCTCCATTGTTGGATACATAGTAGGTCGTGGCTGCATTCAAACAAACAACCACAATCAGGGAAACCAGAGCCGGTTTATGCATATTTCACCCTTTTATTGATGATGTATGGAGGTATATCACTCAATATACCCCCCTGAGCCTGTGGTGTCAACTTGGAGTAGTGATAAATTGGACACTGGCGGTGTCCAGGGGAGAGAGAGTGGGAGGCATTCCGGATTCCTACGCGTACTCGTACTCATCATGCTTTTCGGTTACGAGGAGTAATACTGCTGCGCTGAGTGAGTTTACGACGGAAAAGGAGAATATTGTTTTATTCCTCCGTGATCCGCTTATTGCCACCGAGAAACTGGTCCCACCATGCCGGGCGGCTGTTGTTGGGGCAGCTGCGTGGGTTCTGGGTATAGTAATAGTGATCCGAGTGAGACTCAAGATCGCTTTCAAACAGCAGCACCCCGTCACTGAGTCCGGAAATGAGTACCACCTCACCTGTTATCATGCCGGTCAAGCGAAGCTGGCATTCACTGAGTTTTTCTTCCAGTATGTCATAACTTGAGCTGTCGTCTGCCAACTGGGCAAGAACCTCATCGGCGGCATGCCAGGTTTTGTAGGTACGGATGGCGGCGTCATCGATTCTGACAGTTACATCTAAGCTGTCTTCATAATTTTTGTTTAGTGCCGATACGGCCGAATCGAGCAGAGCTTTTTCGAAAAAATTCAGCGGACTGTCGGGTTCATAGCTTACCCCTACCGGTTTCCAGCTTCCCTGAAAACCACTTCCGCTCAAGCGGATGTGATCGAGAAAAACAGTGATGCCGGGCTGGAGCATACTGAGCTCTTTTCCGATAGGCAAACCCATTCTGAGGGTATCTTTTGACACCCGGTATACTGTGGTATCGGTATCCGCAGGCGTGGACACCGGGGTCACAACCAGAGAATTACCTGCACAGGAGTAGGAAATGTCCTTTTTCGGAACTGGTTTGAGAAACTCTGAGCAAGAGGGATACGGATCGAATCGGCAAAGCGGGGATCCATGCCGGGTTTAGGAACCCACCCTTCCGGGATTTCACGCCAGAACGCGACCAGATTGTTCTTCGCATGCCCGTCGGCCATTACAATAAGCTTGTCGTTGCCTTCTCCCCAACAGCTACGGCAGCACCTTCTTTTCCTATGTGTC
>JBKHHW010000203.1:0-5324 GCA_046538945.1 Chitinispirillaceae bacterium
AACGGCCTGGGGTTCGGCCGCTTTTACGACTTTTTCCTCATTGACTTTTTTTGCGTCGCCTGCCAATAGTATTGTTGACATTGACAGCGCACATATTGCGGTTAGTACAGAAATTCGCATGTGTCCCCCTTTGGACTTTGGTTAGTTTTGATGAAATATTTTTAGGATTGTGACTGTTTTCTTAGTGAAAAACATAACTGATCGGAAAAAAATTTTCCAGAGGCTCTCTCTTTAGTTTAAAATCGGGCAGATAGCAAAATCAAGAGGAATCGTTCATTATTCTGAATTGCATTTAATTCAACATCTTGGGGTTGAGGAGAAAACCTCCTGCGGTTCCATCCAAAGCTGGTTTTTTCAGGGTAAAATGACCCTGTTTTCCTTTGAGAAAGTATACTGTTTGCCTCGTAATCAAGGAATTCTGCTTACCCAAATATATTTTCTAATCCCGTATAATTCGATGAAGTTTGTTTTTTTAGATTAAATATGTGAGGTGTTTATGATCAGAGTTGGTTTTGTTGGATGGCGAGGCATGGTGGGTTCTGTTCTTATGGAAAGAATGCAGTCCGAAGGCGATTTCAAAGGATATGAACCGATATTTTTTTCCACTTCCCAGGTTGGTGCCAAAGGACCCTCTATTGGATTTGAAATTCCACCTCTAAAGAATGCATACGATATCGAGGAGCTGTCCAAGCTGGATATCATTGTGAGCTGCCAGGGCGGCGATTATACCCAAAAGGTTCATCCTGAACTGCGTGCTGCCGGTTTCAAGGGGTATTGGATTGATGCGGCTTCCACCCTCAGAATGGAGAAATCCAGTATCATTGTCCTTGATCCGGTTAACCGAAACGTGATCGATCAGGGTTTAAAAGACGGGGTCAAGGATTTTGTCGGCGGCAACTGCACGGTGAGTCTCATGCTGATGGCGCTGGGCGGTCTTCTCAGGCGCAATCTGGTGGAATGGACATCTGCCATGACCTATCAGGCGGCCAGCGGTGCAGGAGCAAAAAACATGATCGAGCTGGTGGCTCAGATGACTCATCTGACCAGAGCGGCCGAGACACTCTCAAGCGCTTCGGCGACTGCGCTTGATCTGGACCGGATGTTCACCCAGGAACTCCGCGGCGATGCGATACCGACTCAGTGTTTCGGTGCACCCCTTGCGGCATCTCTTATCCCCTGGATCGACAGACCGATGGAAAACGGTCAGACCCGTGAGGAATGGAAGGCTTCTGCGGAAACCAATAAGATTCTAGGAAATGAGAAACCGGTACCTGTGGATGGAGTCTGTGTGAGAATCGGGGCGATGAGGTGTCATTCGCAGGGTCTCACAATCAAGCTCACTAAGGATATTCCTGTTGATGAGATCTCCGCCATGCTCTCTTCAGATCATGAATGGGTGAAAGTGGTTTCCAACGATAAGGATTCAACTCTGAAGGAACTCACACCGGCTGCGGTGAGCGGTACGCTTACGGTTCCTATCGGACGGCTCAGGAAAATGAACATGGGTCCTGAGTATCTGGCAGCTTTTACCGTAGGCGACCAACTGCTCTGGGGTGCTGCTGAGCCGGTAAGGCGTATGCTCAATATAACACTCGGGCATATAACTGGCTGATACTGAATCGTTTCTGAATTACAAAGGTCCGGGCTTACCGTATTGTCCGGGCCTTTTTCATATATAATCAGGCATTTTCTGTTTAGTTTTGCTATATTGTAATTGAAGTGATTCAGAACATAGGGGAGGAGAGTCATGATGCGTATTCTGAAATCTGTTGTCTTTGCGGTCTCTCTTTTTATTCTGGCTGGCTGCAGTTCGGATGTGGTGCAGATCCTGGAGCATCCCACGATAGTGAAGCCGGGAAGTGTCATAACAGTCAAACTGTCCAGTGCTTTTCTGCATGGTGCTCCCGGAAAAAGCTACTGGGCCAATATCAGCAGAGACAGTCTTCATGTACTGTTGGGGCTTCCTGAAGGGTGGAGTGTGGAGGGAGTGGATTTGTATGCGGCCAAGCATTACAAGGCGGCAAAGATTCTTGCTGAAATCGAGGATTTTGAATCGGTTATGAACGGTTCCTATGAAGATCAATTTCTGGAGCTGGAGGATTCACTTGCGCAGTTTGAGAGCAGGAAATCCCCGATGCCCCACAATCCGTCTCTCAATTCGGCTCTGTCGGGGCGTTCGATAAGTGCCAGGTCTTATGCGGCTGCGGATTCTGAAGTGATGGTATCGGCCGATGATGTGTCGAACTGGAATGCCTACAGTTCTCCGGTGGATATCCAGTATCAGGCCATGACCGAGACAGACACGTTCATTGTTCTTGATGAGGCTATGAAATCAGCGATTCAGGAGTATATGCCTGAAATGACTTTCATTCCAGATACCGTAGGTGTTACTGCCGTTCCGTTTTTTGTCTATGCCACGATTAGAACTGGAGAAGAACCGGGTGAATACGATATCTATTACTATTCGAAGACAAACAGTTTGTCGACCTATAATGAACTGGATCAGGGAAGCATGACCTATGCTACCGTGGTGCTTGACCCTGACGCACCAGCTCCGGTCAGAAACTACATGACCGCAGTCCATAGCGGGGGCATGCGAGCCATACCGGCTGCGTTTTCATCCCGAACCAGAATACAGCTGCCTCTAAACAGATCCGCGGAGGCTGGGATAGATATTCTGTCTCTCAGAGGGCAACTGGTCAGGTCATTCACCAGCATTGATTCCCGGTCCCGGTTCTTTGTCTGGAACGGAACGGATCAGAGCGGTCGTGAGGTGAAGTCCGGAACGTATATTGTTCGCCACAGAGACAGACTGGACAATGTGAGCCACTGTGTTGTGAGAAAGCTGAGATAGGAGTTCATGCGATGTTGCGGCCGGAGCATGCCCCTTCGGCCGTTTCCTTCAGTTGCCTCTTTCCCCTCCCTATAAAGTACTTTTTAGGTGAATAGATCGCTTCCTGCCGGAAATTCAGAGTGAATAATTTGCAAACAGCAGGAAAAGTACTCTGGAAAACGGAATTGCCTGGAATAAAGGATTCAGAATACCGTAATTAGTCTAGCCGAGTTTGTTGAGGTCCAATGTGAAAAACACATCGGTAAGTTATTGATTATGTATGCTGTTTTGTTTGGTAGGTACACTAAATAAGTTTTTTGAACTGGCGCAGGGCAGTACATTTGTGTATCTTCTATTCAACGAAAAAGATTCAGTTAGAATCATTTTTTTTGTTTTCATCTTTTTAGATGATACCTTCTTCCGGAAGTGGCTCCCTTCTGATGAAGTTCTTCTCAGAGTACCGCAGCCGCCGCTTACCGAAAAGTTATGCCGAAATGAAACCGGCAGTTTCTGTAGAGTGACTGGGATAATAGCCATATACGGCTTTTTTCAGTATCCCGCTCACTGTTATTAATTTGCTTTCAGGGGAGATTTGATATGATTTCCACATCCGCTCTAGTGAGTTCAACAAAAGAGATGATTTTAGAAACTCTGTGGATAAGCGATCCCGCCATTCATGATCTTCTTAAGAGGGCTCTAGATCTTAGCAACGCCAGAGATATGTTCTTTTCATATTTGGATAGTTTGGAACGGCACTACTTCAATGTGTATTCTCCTCGTTTCCGCACTTCACATCACATAATCGAACGTAATAATGCAAAAGAGTGCATACGGGTACTGAAGAACATAATCCGTACAGAAAATGAGGTACTTACCGGTTTTTCTGCTCTTAAGGTCCTTATGCAGATTGCTCAGCAAAGAGATGGTGTTCTGGAAAAAACGGACAAGGGTTTTCTTTGTGAGTTCATTTATCTGTTCAGGGGTATAAACGGCAAGTCTGGTGTTCTTGCACCTCCTTCCCGCTCAACCACTAATATCAGAAAGGAAGATGCTCAGCTTCGATCCCATCATCTGGACAGATATTCCGATCGTATGTATTCCCGTTTCAGAAGGTATAAGAGAGGAACGGATTCGGTTGTAAGCAGATCGAGAATGGAGCTGAAGGCGAAGATCCTGAGTCATTTTGGAGCATCTGAGAATGATTGGAAAGATTACCGATGGCACCTGCGACATATAATACGCAATGCCGATGAACTCTCCTCGCTTGTGAGACTGGGAAAGGATGAGCTTGCTGGATTGAAGGAGGCCGAGCGTACGAATGTGCCGGTTCATGTAACTCCCTATTATGTTTCTCTTTTTTCAGAGTCGGGGCGTACTTCTCATGATCGTGTCGCCCGTACACAGGTCCTTCCCAGTGTGAATTACTGCCGTTCTGTCGAAAAGAGCAGGAGCAGCGGTGTGGACAACGATTTCATGGGAGAAAAACATACCAGTCCCATCGAGTGTATCACCAGGCGTTATCCTCAGATAGTCATTCTTAAACCTTTCGATTCCTGTCCCCAGATATGTGTCTACTGCCAGAGGAACTGGGAGATAAAGGACATAGACAACGGGTTTGTCTCAGAAGATAAGGTGGACAAGGCAATCGAATGGATCAGGAGCAACAAATCCATTACCGAGGTACTGGTTACCGGTGGAGATCCTCTGACACTGAGCAGTGAGCGGTTGGATGAAATCCTGGGAAAGATATCAGCCATAAAGAGAGTGGAAAGAATAAGAATAGGCACGAGAACACTGGTCACTCTTCCCATGAGAATAGATCGAAAACTGGTGGATGTGCTTTCGAAATATCATGTGTGGGGTCAGCGGGAAATCGCTATTGTGACTCATATAGAGCACACCTGCGAACTTACCGAAGAAGTCCTCGACGCTGTTAAAATGATCAAGGCCGCCGGGATGAACATTTACAATCAGCAGGTGTTCACCTATTATAACAGCCGACGTTTTGAAACAGCCTTCCTGCGCAGGCAGCTCAAACTTTGCGGTATTGATCCCTATTATTCGTTCAATACCAAGGGGAAAGAGGAAACTGCCGATTTCAGAGTTCCTATTCCCAGAATAGAGCAGGAAAACAAGGAGGAAGCTCGACTTCTTCCGGGGCTCGTTCGTACCGATGAGCCGGTTTTCAATGTTCCCAAGCTGGGAAAGTCACACCTGCGTGCCTGGCAGGACCACGAACCCATAATGATCCTGCCCGATGGCCGGCGCATATATCGATTCTACCCCTGGGAGTCGAGAATATCATTGGCGGAAGATTACCTCTATGCCGACGTTTCCATCTATGAGTACCTTGAGCGTCTGTCGGCGGAGGGTGAGGATGTGGACGAGTACGAGTCGATCTGGTATTATTTCTAGGTTCAGAGTTTCCGGGGTTCGGAGATTAGATTATACTTCGACTCCGAAGACTACGCTCAGTATGAACGGAACCGCG
>JBKHHW010000204.1:0-5319 GCA_046538945.1 Chitinispirillaceae bacterium
TGGCAGATAACGGAGAGCCGTATTTCGGGAAGATGAATAAGTGTGAAGCAATGCCTGTCGGTGCATTTCTTGATAAGATGGATTCGCAGCTGATAAAGCTCGGGAGAGAGCAGAAGATAAAGCCGGATGATTATCTTCTTGCGGGAAAGTTTAAGGAGATTCCCTTTGAAGCGGAAGTTTACCTGAAGTACTTCGAGCGGTTCCCGGTCATTCCGGCTATTGCCGACTCGGGGTCAGTAATCAGTGCGATTTCCGATGACTGGAAGATGGTGACTCAGGTCACCTACTGGATTCGTCAGAAGAACAAACAGTTCGTGAGTCTTTCCCTTCCGGACACTTGTGATATATGGAGTGTGCATGTTGATGGAAAGGAACGTACTCCGTTTGTGGATGACAGCGGCGGGATCCGCATTCTGCTTCCTCAGAACATGTCGGGAGGAACGGATCCCGACGTTCAGGAGCTGAAGCTGGTGTATTTTCAGGTTCTGAATAAAGAGCTCAGAGAAATCGGGTTAGGTGCTCCGGTTCCTGACGTTCCGGTTAATTCTCTTTCGTGGCTGATCTACTACCCTGAGGATTGGCATCTGAGGGCTGGGGGAGATTTCATCACCAGAAAAGGGAGGATTGTCAGCAGGCCGGTTCAGCTGGGTAGAAGTGAAAGCGAGGGCAGGTATACAAGACTTCAGAAGGTAAACGGAGTCAGGCAGGCTGTCGGAGGAGAGACGGGTCTGGTTTTAGCGGATTCGCCCCGGCATGTTTTCGGCCGACGCATTCTTGTGGTGGATGAGGAGCCGGTGATTGTGCTCAGGATCGGTAGTGGAAGGGGGGTGTATGTGTTGTGGGGAGGGTTGTTTTTGGGGATTGTGGGTTTGGTGGTGATTTTGGTGATAAGGGGGCGAGCGCGGGGGTGAGCGGAGGGTTCTGCCCCGGAGGTGAACCATTAATACGGTACTGCCTCACCTATGGGGGGGCTTGGTTTTTGCTTACCTTATCCGGTCCGTACCACATACATAATCGACGGGGGTTTTCCATGTGCACCAAGCCGCGTATCATCGTTCCCGACGTCTACTATCAGGTCACGTCTAAGGGCGTTTCCGGTGAAAAAATCTTTTCTGACAACGAAATGAAGAGGTTCTTTCTTAAAGAGTTGTCGAAAACGCTGGAAAAGTACGCCTATGACTGTTGCTGTTGGTCGCTTATGGACGATCACTATCATCTGGTTGTCAAATCCAGTGAATATTTCATATCCAAATTCATGCAGAGGCTTAATTCTGTATGCGCCAAGAAATACAACCGCATAAACGGGCGTGAGGGGGTTGTTTTTTTCCGCAGATATGCTTCTTTGATCAGCGATGAAACCGAACTTAAGAAACTCATTCGTTATGTGCATCTCAACCCCGTTCGCTGCGGGGACTGTACTCTGGAGCAACTGGATCGCTATGAGTGGTGCGGACATAAAGATGTGATAACTGAGAACAATGATGGAGTTCTGAACAGAAAATCACTTCTGAACCAGTTTGTGGGATCTGATCCGGTAAAAGCGTATAAAAACTATATTGCAGAATCTGATTATGAGAATGATGAGGCGATTGGTATTGTCAGAAATGCAAATAAGGGGAAACTGAATTTCTCGAAACCGGAATGTTGGGTACTGGGAAATGAAGAATTCATCAGAATGATTCTTCATAAAGACAGTTGCAGGAAGGCACGGATCGCCCGGCATATGGTAGAAGGTATTACGCTCGAACAGATTCATCAGGAGTTACGAGTGATCTGTCTCTGTTATGAAGAAAAGGAACTGTTTCTGCAGGGTCGTAAAAATCAGAAGTCAACTGCTCGTGAGTTGTTTGCCTATTTGGGAGTATGCTGCTATGATTTTCGTAATACTGAAGCGGCCGAATATCTGAAGATCACCGCTTCGGCTGTTTCCAGAATGGTTTCAAGGTACAGCGGGATTTCGGAAGGGGATTACCTGGAAAAATTAGTATGCGGTAATTCATCGTAATCCCAACCAGTTTCTTAATTATTAGGGATTTCTTTGAGTCACAGGCGTTTCAAGCGAAGCGTCCAATGGATTCTTTTATCCGCATAGGAGCTTGATGAGTATTTTTAATCATATAGTGTTTGGAGAGGGTTTGATTTTGTGGAAAATGAGAGAGAAATCGGTTCAGTTGGAGAGGCTAAATCTGTGTATAAGGCTTTGAGAGCAAAAAGGAGTTCCCCGGAGGTGACTTTTTGACAGTTCGAAAACTCACCTCCGGGGAAAAGCAAGGCCGGGAGTCGGCTCGAATTTCACCTAACCGGCTGCTATTTCTGACCTTACTGTGCCTTTCCGTTATTTCCGGCCTGCTGGTGAGAAAACATGCCTCTCTCTTCCCGGATTGGACCAATCTTGTTCTGGGAGATATCCTGTGGGCCGCGGCGGTGTTTTTTTTCCTGCGGTTTCTCTTTCCCAAGCTGTCCCTTTTAACCGCCGGAACAAGCGTTCTGCTTTTCTGTTTCGCAGTGGAGATAAGTCAGCTCTATCAATCAGAATGGATCAACGCTATAAGGAACACCACACTGGGAGGGCTTCTTTTGGGCTTTGGATTTCTCTGGAGTGACCTGTTTGCCTACACTGTCGGCGTAGTGTTTGGGATGTTTGTAGAAATGACTGCAGAAAGGGTCAGGGTTTTGGGATTTTGACTACGTATATACTTTTCCAGTTTTTGCCGGTCAGGTACCATACATCTCTGTTTTCACAGTAGGCGACTCCGTTCAGAACATGGTTGGGATCAGGAGGATTCTCCCGATTTACTAATTCAGAGCAGTCGATTATTCTGGTCACTTTCCCCTCGGTTGATATTTCTGCTATAAAGTTACGAAACCAGATGTTTGCATAGATTCGGTTATCCACAAACTCCAGTTCGTTCAAATTTTTCAGGGGCTTACCGTTGAGTGTGACTGCGACCGTTTTTTCAATACTGAACTGATCGTTTCTGTAATAGAGGGTGTCCGAGCCGTTGCTCATGATGAAGTGTGAATCATTTGAGGTGAGGCCCCAGCCCTGTCCTGAATATTTGTATACCCCCCCCGGTTTGAGTGAAGGGAATTGGTAGCGGATGGCCAGCCCGGCTTTCCATGTAAGCTGCACCAGTTCGCCGTTTTTGAAAGCGAGACCTTCCCCGAACAGGTCCGGAACGGGGATAATGGTGAGCACTTTTCCGCTTTCTGCATCAATTTTTCGAAGCGAGGACTGGCCTACAATGCCGGTGCTTTCGTAGAGGGTGGAGTCTATGCAGACGAGTCCCTGGGTGAAGGCCTCGGGGTCGTGGGGAATGGTCCGCAGGACGGTGGGCTTCACCGTTTCTGCCTGGCGCACGGGCTGAGCGGAAAGGGACAGTGCGAGAAGTATGATGAATGTGGTTGAGAAATATGAATTTTTTTTCATAGGTATTCTAATCGGTGTTGTTAGTAAGACGAAAAAGAAAATGGAAAAGCTCAATGAAAAATTACTATTTGGGCAGATGGGGGGAGAACTTGAGGCTGCTGTGGCAGCTCTGTGTTGTAATTGTGGCGAAAAACATACACTCAAAGGCTTGGGGATTCTCGGCCAACGCGGTTTTATCTCCTATGTTTTGTATGTGCCACAATATTGCTTGTATAACACCTCTATATTTTGCAGCATCATCCCAGAGATGGTGAAGTGTATCCTAGCCCTCTCCCGAATAGCACCCTCAAGAGTGGTTCCCAGGGGAAGGGCTAAAACCGCATTGTCTCGTTTTCAGAAATACTATATATTGTAAGTAGCCGCAAAAATGTCAGCTGGAGATCAAATAACATAGATTCAGGGTCAAGCGGAGTACATTGGGTCGAGTTTACTTCACATCAGCGGTTATTCTTTTCCTCAGCAGGTAGTTTATTTTGAAGCATTCATTTATGTATCTGCTCTGGTCAAAGAATTGGAGGAAAGCAAATGAAAGCAATCTTTTTTATTCTGGTTTTAGTACTCCTAGCGTGTGATTCTTCAGTTTCAGTTGGACCTCAGAGTAGTGAAGGACAAATCGATTCCATACTGAAGGAAAACAAAACCATTCTGATTGAAATGATCGAGCGCACGGACAAGAAATCAACTTGGATTGACTTATTAGCAGAATACCTGTCTGGGAAAAAGCATGGAAACACAAATCCCGTTCATCTGGTTAGAGCTGTGACGCAATTAGGTCTTCTGAGCTCAGAAAGCTATACCCGCTTCATTGAAGATTCTGTGGTTACCAGAATAATGATCGACTTTCTGAAGATTGCTGATACTTCTGTAAATGTGATAGCAGGCTCTAAGATTCTTGAACATTCCAAACCAGATCATATACGATTTTATTCCGATTTGACCAAAAAAAATGTTAACTTCGACAAATTCATCAAGGGTGAGCATCTTCCTTCTATAGTCAATATGAAAATACTGGGACTTACTAAGCTTTCTGCAGAAGAGAAAAGCAACCTTTTGGAAAAAAGTTTTCTTCCCGCAGATACAAGGGCTATTTTAGGGGATACAGTTGCTGAAAACTATTTTATCAAACGCTATCTTGAAGAAGTGTCATTCAACTCAAGAGCAGATCTTTCAGAGCATCTAGGATACATCGGAACACCTAAAACTCTAAAAACACTTGCCGCATCACTTGACACACAAATAACAAAAGCTACTGCCTCCGATTCTGTTTCTGTACGTTATTATATTCTCAAAGCACTTTCGTACCGTTATGCGGAGAACCCGCTTTTAACGTCGCAACTTGAACGCGAAATGGATTTCCAGTCAAGCCGTGCTGCGTTTGTAGATGGAAATGTGAGTCAAGATCAAAAAACATATATGCAGTTAGTCTCTCAATGGGTGAATGAAGAATTTGATTTAAAAATCAAACCGGAATCTAATTTCCTGGCCAAACGTAAACTTACGGAGTTCAGATAAGGATTACTGTTGGATATCCATGATTTCTTTTGAATTGGCCATGTAGTTTTGAATGTTTTTTGTATTCTCAGGTGCATATTACGAGAAAAAAATTCTAGCCTGCCTCATCTGTTAACAATATCCTTCATAACCGCCTCAAGCACTGGATCCCTATCGTTTTCGATGTGTGTGCTTGAGGTGCGGATATCGGGAGGAACACCTCGACCCTCCAGAAATACCATATCAGGCGAATAGCACCTGGCAATTGAATAGCCATACGTCCATCCGTTGGGCAGCTGTTTCTCTACAAGACGGCCCCATGCACCATAGGTGGTATCTCCTATCAGTATGGTATTATCCATCAAAGAAAATTGTAATGCAGCCCAGCTCCCGGCACT
>JBKHHW010000205.1:0-5257 GCA_046538945.1 Chitinispirillaceae bacterium
CTGACGCGAAACACAGATAATGCGATCGGATTTACATTAACCCGATCATTCATTATATTTCAGAACTGTATGATTTTTCAGGCGAACGTCCAACTATAACCAGGAGGTAAAGATATGTTTTCACTTAAGCGTTCAATCTGCCTGCTTTCCACCCTCACTCTGACAGTTTCGCTTTTTTCAGGATGCGCCAATGCGCCTAATGCGCAGCTTGAGGCTGCAAGGGAGGCTATAAAAACAGCCAAGGATGCCGAAGCAGACAAATACATGGCCAATAATTATAACAATCTCCTGAAGGCGCTTGAGGCTTCGGAGGAGGAAATGGCAACGCAGAATGAATCGCCCTTCTTTGCCCGTAGATACAAAGTGGCGAAAACTATGCTCGAAAAAACCACAGCCCTTGCCCAAGAGGTAACCAAAGAAGCCCCTCAGGCGAAAGAACGTTTTATAGCGCTGGTGAAAGAGAATATTCCTATTGCGAAGGAAAATCTGGCTACCTCCGCTAAAAGCATCGCAAACGTAGCTAAGACAAAGGATAAGGAGGTTGTTGAGGAATTGAAAGCGGAACTGAGTGCCGCGGACACAATTATGACGGCTGCAATCAAAGACTCCGAAGCCGGTGATTTCTTTAGTGCCTCCGCGCGGATTGATTCCATACAGGCTACAGTAAAGATGATAACGGAAACGCTGAAGCCTAAAGATGAGAATGCGATGTAGGAGAGCCGGAATTCCTGTATTGCGGCAATCGGGTATCCGGTTGCCGCAGCTCATCTCAGTAGGTGGTGACTGGCGGCCCGCTTACGATTCGGCGTAGTATTTTGAAGGTAAGCTTTCCTCCCCGCCCTACTTGTATATTAGTCCAGCCATTCCCAAAACTCTCGAAAGCTTTATTCCGGCAGTTCTTGTCCGCGGCTTCGAAGACCATGGTGGCTTCACCAAGCGGATGTACGGAGTAAGAAGTGAAAAACGGAAAAGAGGCTTTGAATGACCAGTGGTCATTAAGGCAGTGCAGTTCTGTTTACCGCAATGCCCGGTTTGTGCGGTTCAGATAGGGGCATAGTATCAGTAGAATCATAAAGAAATTTTTGAGAGGCGCAGTATGCTGGACAAGATGAGAAAGTACCTGCAGGATGCAATTGAACGGAAGGTTTTCCCGGGATGTGTTGTGGGAGTCGTGTGCGGAGAGAGTGAACACGTCCTTGCACAGGGACATTATACCTTTGAAATTGATTCGGAACCGATGACTTCCAATTCGGTGTTTGACTGTGCATCAATTACCAAATCCATACCGGTCAGCACTGTCGCACTTCAACTAGTGGATCAGGGTCAGATATCACTATCTGACAGAATGATCGACTATCTTCCCGAATATACCGGCTCCTACAGGGAGGATATTAAGATCAAACACCTTCTTACCCATACTCTTGATTTCAATTTCAGACTTTCAGGGTGTAAAGATCTGCCACCTCGAACGATACTGGAGGAAATTCTCGATGTGAAAATGAAGAGACCGCCAGGGGAAATATTCTGTTATGCAAATGCCACGAGTATACTGCTGGGTATGGTATTGGAACGGGTATGCGGCAAGTCCCTTTCCGATCTTGCCCAGGAAAGGATATTTGATCCTCTGCACATGACAGAAACAACCTTCTTTCCGGAGAAACTGGATGAAAATATCGTTCCTACTGAAATCGATAGCTGGAGAGACAGGGTGATCAGAGGTGAAGTACACGATGAGAGTGCGTGGGCTCTTCGGCCCCTTATGGTTGCCGGATCGGCGGGGTTGTTCTCAACGGTTCCCAATCTGCTCTCTTTTATGGATATGGTCCTGAGGGGAGGGGTAGTTGATGGAAAACGCATTCTTTCATCCGAAACAATTGGTCGGATGTGTACCAATCAGATTGCCGAACTACCCGGCATGTCCACCGGTCTGGGCTGGGAGCTGAACCAGCCCTATATGGGCGAAAAAAGGCCCCCCACCACCATCGGTAAAACGGGTTTTACCGGTTGTGCGGTTATTGGAGACAGGCACAGACGCGCTGCACTGGTAATACTGAGTAACTTTACTTGGCCCCACAGAAAGCAGGATAGAAGCCTCATAAACCGGGTCCGCTCCGATATTGCGGATATCCTCTGGGATAGTGTCTGAAACCGCGAAATTGAGGTGGATTTTCGACTTTGAAGACGGATCCCGGGATGGGAAAACGGGTACACTTTTTTTTCATCCCGGGATATCCCGCTCATGTGAGAAAATTTGGCATAGGCAGCCCCCCCCCGACTGTAAATGAGAGATTTCTTGACGGAAAAATGGAATAACAGAGAACGTAAAACGTTAACTGTTCAGCGGTCAATTACTATATTATAGGGTTAATTATGAAACCCGAAAGGAGAACGTTGTGACCGATTCCAATTTCACCAAAACTATTCTGTGTATAGGTGCTGGTTATGTCGGGGGCCCTACAATGGCAGTGATTGCCGCAAAGTGTCCTCAGTACAAAGTTGTCGTAGTTGATATAAGCGAACAGCGTATTGATGCCTGGAACAGTGACAAACTGCCCATTTATGAACCGGGTCTCTATGATGTGGTGAAAAAGGCCAGGGGGAAAAATCTCTTCTTCTCAACCGATGTGGACAGTGCAATCAGGGAAGCTGATGTCATTTTCGTATCTGTTAATACTCCGACCAAGAGTTTCGGTGAGGGTGCGGGGAAAGCCGCAGACCTTCAGTACTGGGAAAAAACCGCCCGCAATATAGTCAAGGTGGCTGAATCAGATAAAATCATCGTGGAGAAAAGTACGTTGCCGGTGCGTACCGCCGAGGCGATGAGCCGTATACTCAACGCCAACGACAAGGGAATTCATTTCGAGGTTCTCTCCAACCCGGAATTCCTGGCCGAAGGAACTGCCATCGCCGATCTCGAAAATCCCGACCGGGTTCTCATCGGCTCCCAGCTCTGTGAAGAGGGGCTTAAGGCCAGAGATGAAGTTGTGGAGATCTACGCCAACTGGGTTCCCAGAGAGAGGATTCTCACAAGTAATGTCTGGAGTTCCGAGCTCTCAAAGCTGGTCGCCAACGCATTCCTTGCTCAGCGGATTTCATCAATCAACAGTATTTCCGCCCTGTGCGAGAAAACTGAAGCGGATGTGACTGAAGTGGCCAGGGCGATCGGTATGGACAGCCGTATCGGGAATCGTTTTCTTAATTCCAGTGTGGGTTTCGGAGGCTCCTGTTTCAAAAAGGATATTCTCAACCTTGTCTACATCTGCCAGAGCTATGGGTTGAACGAAGTAGCCAACTACTGGGAAAGTGTCGTTCAGATGAATGAATACCAGATGCACCGCTTCGTTCAGAATATGATTAAAGTCATGTTCAATACCATTGCTGGGAAGAAAGTCGCTCTTTTCGGTTTTGCATTCAAAGCAGATACTGGCGATACTCGTGAATCTCCGGCCATCGGTGTGGCAAAACAACTCATAGAGGAGCATGCGGAAGTGGTCATAACCGACCCGCAGGCCCTTGCCAATGCCCGCATCGATCTTGCGGAATATGTGGATAGGTTGACATTTGTAGAAGACCCCGTCGAAGCTGCCAAAGGGGCTCACGCAATAGCGATCATGACCGAATGGGACGAATACAGAAATCTCGATTACGGGAAAATTCTTGAACAGATGGAACGTCCGGCTTTCATATTCGATGGTCGCAATATTCTCGATCACGACAAGTTGTTCAAAATGGGATTCAATGTTTTCCCTCTGGGTCAACCTTCTCTGAGACATTTCTAGTACTGCTCATTTTGGGGACAGGAAACTGGTCGCATTCCTGTCCCAACCTGTTCAGCAGGTCTGATTGAACCGGAACTGCACTTTAGCGAACTGTTTAATTATGATACCAGGGAAATGATATATGTCCTATGAGGATCTGTTCAGCATAAAAAGAACGGTGTTGCTTCGGGGGGAAACAAAGGAGCAGGTTTTCGAGGAGCTTATTCAGCATATCCTTAAAGATGCTCCGGAAATCACTCTCGGGAATATTCTCGAGCATGTGCAGGAGCGAGAATCTCTCATATCTACCCGGATTTCCGAAACGGTCGCCATTCCTCATGCCAGAGTCCCCGGTTTTCCCGGAACGATGGCCGCCGTGGGGCTCAGTAAGAAAGGTATCCGGTATGACACCCACGATACCACTCCGGTGAATCTGGTCATACTTATAGTCGGTGACGGAAATGAGCACCTGAAAGCTCTTTCCTGGACCGCGGAACGGCTCAGCGACGCGGAACGTCTGAGCACGATTCTTTCCGCATCGAGCAGCCGAAAAATTTTTTCCGTACTGACAGGTAAGCAGGTTCCCAGCCGCAGAAGAGCTGCATCAAAGGAAGTCACTGCTTCCAAGTTCATTCACCATGCTTATGATCTGGCGCAGGAACTGGCTGTTTCTGCCGTTATTTATCATGTGAATACAAAACTCCGTACCCTCACGTTCCGGCCCAAAAGAAAACTTCCTCTCTATATGGTGTGTTCCGACCGTTCAGAAATACCTGACGAAACACCGGGGGTGACGGGAGTCATCCAGGTCCCCTTTAAGGTGATCAACAGGACAAATCAGGTGGAACTGGTCCTGATCTATCTCATTTCGCAGGGAGTGATCGGGAAAAACCAGAAAGTGATAAGTGTTCTGGGAAGTCCGGAATCAGAGGATCTGGACACCATTATTCTCTCGGATACCCGTGATTATCGCCTCTTTTTCCGCTTGGGAAGAAAGCCAAAACCAATCGGTCTGGAACAGCAGGTGTTTTCAAGAGCCATACAGATTGCAAGTCAGCTTGCATATGAGGGGCGGGAAGGAAAACCTGTGGGGACACTCTTTGTGCTGGGGGATTACGAGAATGTGCTGAAGTCCTGCCAGCAGATGGTGGTGAATCCATTTGGCGGCTACAAGGAGGAAAACCGCAATGTCCTGGATCCCGGCCTCGAGGCCACGATAAAGGAATTCGCCAAAATCGACGGGGCATTTATTATAAGAGGTGATGGAGTGATTGTCACTTCCGGAGCGTTTATAAAAGCCGAAGGGGAAACTGAAATGATTCAGAAAGGCTTCGGCGCCCGCCATACCGCGGCGGCGAATATAAGTGCCGCTACCGATGCTCTCTCAATTGTGCTCTCCGAGTCCACCAGGAGAGTGAGTGTGTTCAAAGGCGGAAAGAGAATCATGTACTTCTGAACAACTATATTCTTCAGTAATCATCATCCTCGTGGAGTTTGTA
>JBKHHW010000053.1:0-18413 GCA_046538945.1 Chitinispirillaceae bacterium
CATACTTCTTGCTTGTTGTGTTTCCTTAAACGATAAGCATTGTCCATACATCTTGGCTTATCACGTCTTAATAAACCTGAACCGATGGTGGAGAACGGATTAGAATCGCAAATGATCACTGCCAGCGATGAAACTCGGTTGTATGCCCGAAGCATTGCTGCTGCCGTCTGCGAGCCGGTCGTTGTTTCAGCAGAAGATCAGTAACAATATAACCGAGTCGGGGTATCTGAGCTGGGTGACATTCCAGTTACGGCATAGGCTTGATACCGCCGGTGAGAATATTTGACTTGTTGAATGCCCGGCATGGTTTCGGGCAAAGAGGCAAGCGCACTTTTCTTTTAGGCGATAAGGGATGTGATCGGCGAAGTGATGAAATCTGGTGGAAACAGAAGTGGTTTCAATGTCGGTTGGTTTTTGAAAATGATTATGAACTTGCATCATTCGGGTAGAAAGCTATATCCACAAGGAGATTAACTTATGGCTCGTACCAGAAAGAAAGCGACCCAACAATCCCAGGGACTGGAGAAGGTGCCCACCGGGATTCAGGGCTTTGACGAGATTACCCGAGGTGGGCTTCCCAGGGGGCGGCCTTGTCTGGTGGCTGGTAGTGCGGGCAGCGGCAAGACGCTTTTCGGGATGGAGTTTCTTGCCCGCGGCGCGATGCAGTATAAGGAAACGGGGGTGCTGATGACATTCGAGGAGCGTGCGGAAGATCTGGTCAAGAACTTCGCATCGCTCGGTTTTGATGTTGGGCTGCTTGTACGCCGGAAACAGTTGATGATCGATTATGTGTCAGTGGAGCGCTCGCAGATCGAGGAAACGGGAGAATACAACCTTGATGGATTATTCGTGCGGCTGGCGTATGCTATTGATGCTGTAAAGGCTAAACGGGTGGTGCTTGACACCATTGAAACCCTGTTTTCGGGGCTGGTCAATGAGGGTGTCTTGCGGGCGGAACTGCGAAGGTTGTTTTATTGGCTCAAGGAGAAGGGGGTGACTACAGTTATCACCGGTGAACGGGGAGTCGATACGCTTACACGCCACGGGCTGGAGGAGTATGTGGCCGATTGCGTTATCCTGCTTGACCATACGGTGAATGAGCAGATTGCCACCCGAAGGATGCGGGTGGTGAAATATCGCGGGTCCGCTCATGGAGCAGATGAGTATCCGTTTCTGATCGACGAGACCGGTATAATTGTTATGCCAGTCACGTCCCTGTCCCTCGACCACAAGGTGTCCGGCCAGCGTATCTCTTCAGGGGTGCCGCGCCTTGATGTCATGCTTGAAGGCAAGGGTTTTTATCGGGGGACCAGCATTCTGGTTTCCGGTACGTCGGGAACGGGCAAGTCGACACTGGCGGCCAGTTTTGCGCAGGAGGCCTGTAGTCGGGGCGAGAAAGTGCTCTACTTTGCATTCGAGGAAGCACCGGCGCAGATTATCCGGAATATGCGTACCGTTGGTATAGATTTGCAGAAATGGGTCTCCAGGGGTTTGCTGCATATAAACTCCTCCCGGCCCACCACCTGGGGTCTGGAGTTGCATCTTGCCTCGATGCACAAAATCATTATTGGCCATAAGCCCGATGTAATTATAATCGATCCCATTTCAAATCTTGCCTCGGTAGGAACGCTCAACGAGGTGCGGTCGATGCTGATCCGGCTCATCGATTTCATAAAGGGTCAGGGAATAACATCTTATTTCACCGATCTGATTACAGGCGGTAAGTTCAACGAAGCAACAGAAGTGGGAGTTTCCTCATTAATGGATGCCTGGCTGCTTGTTAAAACCATTGAGATCAACGGCGAGCGCAACCGGGGTATTTATGTCTTGAAAGCACGCGGAATAAACCATTCAAATCAGATTCGGGAATTTCTCCTTACCTCAAAGGGGATCGACATTGTAGATGTCTACACCGGGCCGGAAGGGGTACTGACGGGTACGGCGCGGGTGGCCCGCGAAGCAGAAGTGAAGGCCGAGTCTCTGATCCGCGAGCAGGAGATCAAACGGCTGCAGAGGGAAATTGAGCGAAGAGAACAGCTGCTTTCTAATGAGATCACAGCGCTTGAGGCGCGTTTTGAGGCAGAAAAATCCGACCTGCTGCGCTCGATTGAGGAGCGGCGCATTCGCGAGCGGGTGCTGAAGGCGGACCGGGAGAAAATCTCGAAAATGCGTGGAGCGGATTGAGGGCGAGGTTATTGCAGGTGAAAGCTATGAGAGTAACTCCGTATGAAAAGGGGCATGAATGAATAACAAAACCAGCGGAAAAAAGTCTGCCCGGGGTGGCACAAAAAAGACCACCACCGGCAAGGCTGCCCCGGGAACGAAAAAGAGCAGCACAAAAAAGGCGGCTGCAAAAACCGGGGCTTCTGGCGGCAAAAAAACGGCAGAAAAGAAAACGAAGAAACAAAAACAGTGGTGGCTTCGGCTGTATGTTGCAGGGCAGACGCCCCGATCACTTACCGCTTTCCAGAATCTTCGCAGAATCTGCGATGAATATCTGAAAGGGGAGTATGAAATCGAGGTGATCGATCTGCTTAAAAACCCTCAGCTCGCGCAGGGAGATCAGATTGTGGCCATTCCGACTCTGGTGAAAAACCTTCCCGCGCCTGTGATGAAGATCATTGGAGATCTCAGCGATTCAGAGCGGGTTCTTGTAGGACTCGATATAAAAGAACGGAGATAAACAATGCAGAAAAGAAAACGTCCCGTGGCGAAGAAGAGCACTACCGAGCAGTTCGAAGAGGCTCTCGTTAACCGGGATGAGCGTATCTATGAGCTTAGACTATTTGTTTCGGGAATAACTCCCCGTTCCCTTGAGGCAATTGAGCAGGTGCGTGCGCTTTGTGAGGAGCATCTCAAGGGGCGCTACAGCCTGGAAGTGATTGATCTGTATAAAGATCCGCAGGCAGCAAAAGATGAGCAGGTGGTGGCGGCGCCGACACTGGTGAAAATGCTTCCAGCGCCCATGCGTAAAATTATCGGTAATATGGCAAAAAACGATAGATTACTTGCAGGTCTGGACATCAGGGTTCAGAACGGGAAGTGAGACGGATTTAGTGCTGCGGAAGGTTTTGATATTGCTTGTTTCGATAGGTTGGCACCGGCTTGCATTTGACGCTGCGATACTTTGGGTGGGATCGGCTGAGTGGAGATGCAGAATCTTGTTTTTGGATAAATAGAGCTGCGCTGCAGAGGATGGGATATGAGCAAACCGCACCGACAGAGTCTCTCCAAGGATGAACAGATACGCCAGTTGCAGGTGCGTCTGGCGGATGCGGAGGCGAACCTTGAAGCGATCCGCAGGGGTGAGGCTGATGCCATTGTCGTACAGACCGAGAACGGCATTTCGGCGTTTACAATCCAGGGCGCCGAAACCGCCTATCGGATTATGGTTGAGACGATGAGTGAGGGAGCTCTGACGCTTGACCCCCGGGGGGTAATTCTTTATGTCAATACGCGTTTCGCCACAATGCTCGGCATTTCTGCTTCCTTGCTGGTCGGCACTCTGATGCGGGATCTGATCGCCGAGCACCAGGTGCAGGATTTCGAACTCTTCTTCAGAAAAACTCAGGCCGGCTCTAATGTGTATCAGGATTTCGAGTTGATAAAAAGAGATTTATCGGTGCTGCCGGTTTCGATGGCCAGTGCCCCGCTGCAGATTCTGGGAAGACATGACATATGTATCGTGGTCGGTGATCTCACTGAGAGGCAGAATGCGCGTCGTAAGCTGATAGAGCTGAACAATTCTCTGGAGCAGAAGGTTGCTCAACGCACCCGGGAGCTTGAAAAACAGAAGGCGCAACTGGAAGCAAATCGGGAAGAGCTCCACCAGCTTGCTTCTTCACTTGAACATCAGGTTGGGCACCGCACCGCCCAGGTGCGTGATCTTGCTAAAGCGCTCGCGCTTGCCGAGCAGAAACAGCGCCAGCGACTTTCCTTTATTTTACATGAAGACCTGCAGCAGGTTCTTTTTGCGACCGTAACACGGTTTGATATGTTGCGGGATACGATACGTGACGGTTCGCATGAGGAAGTGGCGGAGGATGTCGAAGCGTTGGAGAAATTGGTTTCAAAGGCGGTGGTCACAAGCAGGCGGCTGGCGATTGAGCTTAATCCGCCGATCCTGCCCGGTGAGGGCATCGATGCCGCCTTGCGGTGGCTTGCGCACCATTTTGAAAAACAGTACGGTCTGGTTGTCAGTGTTTCAATTGCCCAGGGGTTGCATGTTATTTTGCCGGAAGAGCGGATATTACTTGTACAGCTTGTGCAGGAGCTGTTGCTTAATGTAGTGAAGCATGCCGAGGCAGGAGTGGCAGCTTTAAGCGTATCCAGTGATAACGAGCACATCTTTCTTACAGTTGAAGACAAGGGAGTTGGCTTTGATCTGGATGCAGAGCAGGCAATCGCCCGCGGACGAACCCATATGGGTCTTTTCAGTATCGAGGAGCGCCTTCGGCTTTTCGGCGGGAGCATCCGGATACACACAGCTCCCGGCAAAGGGACAAGAATCACCATAAAAATGCCCTTCAATTCCAAATTACAGCAATTCGGAGTCGAGTAAGCGTGAATAAGAAAATTCTGATTATCGAGGATAGCCAGGATATGCGGCTTGTCTACAAGAGGATGTTTCGCAAGCAGGAGAAAATCGAGCTTGCCGAGACGGAAACTGGTGAAGAGGCATGGGAACTTCTGCCGATTTTCAGACCTGACCTGTCTATTGTCGACATTTCGCTTCCGGGGATGAGCGGACTTGATTTCGTCGAAAAATCACATGAACAGTATCCTGACGTTAAGCTTCTGGTGGTTACCGGACATGAAGTTTCAAGATATTACGATGATGCAATCAGGCGCGGTGCCGATGACCTGATCTCCAAAAATATAGGCAAGGGGCTGGTGGATAAATGCCTGCAGATGTTGGGAAGCGGATAAACTGTGGCAATTATTCAGGCTTACACTGGATTGCGGGTTTGATAAGAACTCGCTGGATTGGTTTTGAGATCGGGATTTCCCCCGGAGGACAGATAACAGACTACTTCGGAGGGATTACACTCCTTTTTTGATCCGTCGGAGCGAATGCGGGTGGCCATTAGTATTGTTAGTTGATCAAGGCTGAATTCCACTTGGGACAATGCTCCACACCCTCATTTCTGCCTCCCCCTCCGAATCAGTAACTTATCATCACTATCCACCCTCATCATCCGTAATATAGAGATTAATCTAATCCAATTGTATTTTACATTCGCTGCAGTGCATCGAACTATCCGGATACAGGGAAAATGAACGCAGAATATTTCCTGGAACAGATCAGCCGCTTTCCCGAAAAACCGGGCGTTTATATCATGAAAGATGCAACCGATGTAATCCTTTATATCGGAAAAGCGATCAACCTGAAAAGCCGGGTACGTTCCTACTTTCTGGATACCCATCAGGATAGGGCACATATCCCGGTGATGCTCCAGCACCTCGACAAGATAGACTGGATAGTCACCAACAACGAAACCGAAGCGCTGATTCTGGAAGCGAACCTGATCCGCAAGCACAAACCCAAGTACAATGTGGATCTCAGGGACGATAAGCATTTTCCCTATCTCAAAGTGACCCTTGCGGAGCCTTTCCCCCGTCTTCTGGTGGTGCGCAGAGTGGAAAAAGACGGGTCTGTGTATTTCGGCCCTTATACCGATGTGCGAGCCATGCGCAGACTGGCGGCGTTTGCCAAGCGGATATTCCGCCTTAGGGACTGCAAAAAAGTACTTCCATTGTCCAAACCTGTGCGTCCCTGCATCAACTACAGCATGAAACGCTGTTCGGGACCCTGTGCGGGAAAGATTACCCGGGAGGACTACCGCAAAAACGTGGATGACCTCATCCGGTTTCTCAAGGGAAGGCGCAATGACCTGGTGAAGGAGCTGCAGGCCCGGATGGAGGAGGCATCATCACAGCTTCGCTTTGAGGATGCGGCTCTGATCAGGGATCAGATCCAGCTTATAAAGGATGCATCCCGTCTTCAGCAGGTTGATCTCAAGCTGGCCGATACCGACTGCGACGTGTTCGGCATTGTCCAGGGTGACAGACAAACCTCTCTTGCGGTGCTTCACTTTAGGGACGGGCTTCTCATGGCCAGCAGAAACTTCCTTTTCAAGCGCAGCACGTGGGAGTTCGCTTCCGCAAATCACGACACGGTACTCCTGCAGTTCTATATGCAGGAGGGGCAGGAAATCCCAGGGGAGATCATCATTCCGGATCAGGTGGGGTTCACACAGGATCTGCTCCAGGAGTGGTTCGATGAGCAGTCCAGCAGGCGAACTCAGGTGATAATACCTCAGAAAGGGACAAAGCGGCTTCTGGTGAGCATGGCGGAGAAGAACGCTCATTCCTATCTCATGCAGAAGGTACCTCCCAATGCTACCGAGGACATTAAGGATCTGCAGAAGGTGCTCAATCTTCCCAGGCTTCCCGAAACGATTGAGGCATTCGATATCTCCAATCTGGGCGGATCGTTTACAGTAGCGGGGATGGTGCAGTTCAGGAACGGCCGCCCCAATAAATCGGGCTATCGGCGCTATAAGATTAAAACGGTGGAGGGACAGAACGATTTTGCTATGATGATGGAAGTGGTGGGTCGGCGCCTGAGACGGCTTCTGGATGAGGGCACTCCTTTTCCGGATCTGCTCCTGATCGATGGAGGCAAGGGACAGCTCAATGCAGCCATCGGGGCTCTCAAGGAATTTGAAAATCCACCTCTTATCGCATCGCTTGCCAAGCAGGAGGAGATTCTTTTTTCTCCCTGCAAAGCAGAACCGGTTGCCCTGCCTCCCACTCATCCCGCCCGCAAGCTGGTGGAACGCATACGGGACGAGGTGCACCGGTACGCTATCACTTATCACCGCAAGATAAGGGGCAAGCAGTTCACCCGCTCATCACTGGAAAACATTCCCGGGATAGGCAAGGTGAAAGCGAAGCTTCTTCTGAAGCACTTCGGGTCTCTCGGAGGACTTCTGGATGCCACCCCGGAGCAGATAGCGCACGTGCAGGGATTTTCGGATGAATCGGCGGCTCGGCTTCGCGGGGATCTGGATGCACTTAAAAAATCTACCAGCGGGGGTGGGCGGGAGCGGTGATTTTTCGCAATACGTTCGAAGCCAGATCTTTTGCATGACTTTTGGCCAGATCGGCAAGCGAAATTACCCCCGTCACGTGGTCCTGGGCGTTTTTTACCAGAAGCCTTCTGACCTGTTTTTGCTCCATGATCAGGGCAGCGGTTTTGAGCGTGTCCGTGTCGTGGCAGAAATAAATCCTTTCGGACATGATCTGGTGAACTCTGGTGCGTGAGGGGTTGAGTCCCTTTGCCACTGACCGCAGGGTAATATCTCTGTCGGTTATCACCCCAACCGCGAAATTTCCATCGAACACCGCCAGAAGCCCTACATTGTCCCGGTCCATCTTCTGAGCCGCTTCCTGCACGGTATCGGATCTGTCTACAAAATCCACTTTGTGTGACATGATTTCGCGAACGAACATATCGCCTGAGCCCCGGTTAAGTGACTGATTTGGACTAAGTGGTAGGAATCACAAATAGCGTGCCGATAATCCGTGGGCAAGAAAGTACCCCAGAGGTGAATTTCTGCTGTTTTAATGATTCACCTCCGAGGTAAAAGACTCAGCTGCGGTTTGGCTTCAGGGCTGGGATTGCTCCTCGAGCTGAATGACTCTGTCTATTATAGATACAAACGCATCCATACTACTGCTTGTCTCCTCTTTCCCGAACAGCACCTCGCCCTGATCACTCAGAGAAACAAACCGGGGGTCAAGGGGTATGGCACCCAGAAAAGGTATCCCCAGTTCTTCGGCCATGAGCTTGCCGCCACCGCTTCCGAACACAGCAGTCTGCTCACTGCAGTGAGGACACACAAATCCGCTCATGTTTTCGATCACTCCAGTCACCGGCAGCTCGAGCCTCCCGCAGAAATCGATCGATTTGCGCACATCGAAAGTGGCCACGTCCTGAGGCGTGGTCACGATTATGGCTCCGTCGGGCCTGGCCGTCTGTACCACCGAAAGAGGTTCGTCTCCAGTTCCCGGAGGCGAATCGATGATGAGGTAATCAAGATCATCCCACACTGTGTATCCTATGAATTGGGAAATGACCGAATGCTTCAGAGGTCCGCGCCAGATGACCGAATCGTGCACGTTCTTCAGCAGGAACTGAACCGACATCACTTTGAGAAGACCGTCATATTTGACAGCCGGCTTCAGGTGAGTCTGGTCCCCTTCGCCCACATAATTTTCCAGACCAAGCATTTTGGGTACGGATGGCCCATGCAGGTCCGTATCCAGAAGGCCGGTTTTTTTTCCCCTGAGCGCCAGTCCCACGGCCAGGTTGACTGCCACGGTGCTCTTTCCCACCCCGCCTTTACCCGACAGGACCACGAATTTGTGTTTGATGCCCGAGAGGGTCTGCTCCAGGCGCTCTTCATCTGCTCCCTGATGACTCATGTGCAACTCCTTGGTATTTGAAAAATGCTTCCCCGGAGGTGAATCGCTGATTCAGCACAGAATCACCTCCGGGGAAACGGATGCGGAGACGGCACTGAAGCAAGAGGCGTGCCCGCCTGGACAAGGTCTCCGGTAGGGAAGAACGCTGCCCTGCACCTTTGCAGCCATGCAAAAAAACCTTGCGCACGTTGCACCCGCGCAAGGCGGAAAACCGACTCCCCCAGCCCTCAAAGACTCTCCTTACCCTTTCGCACCCTTGAGGCACGGAAATCGCTTGTCTGACCCCTTCCTTAAACCAAACAATCAAGGAGAAACCATGAGAATAGCACTGTCCGCTGAAAAGCCCACCACCGACAGTCCCCTGGACCAGAGGTTCGGAAGGGCCAGATACTTCATGATTTATGACGAGGAAAAACAGAGCTGGGAAGTGATGGACAACACCCAGAATCTCCAGGCCGCCCAGGGTGCGGGAATCCAGTCCGCGGCAAACGTGGTCAACGCCAATTGCGGTGCTCTGATAAGCGGCCACTGCGGGCCCAAGGCTTTCAGTGCTCTTGTAAAAGCCGGCGTGGCAGTTTACAGCGCAGCGGGAGGTTCCGTACAGGAGGCCTTAAATCAGTACAAATCCGGAAAACTCAAAAAACTCGATTCCGCCGATGTCCAGGGACATTGGTGATCTATATTTATGAACAGATTCATCTTATTACAGGAGGTTGTGTGAAAATTGCCGTTCCTACAGCAGCGGGTAATCTTTGTCCCCACTTCGGACATTGCGAAAAATTCATAATAGTGGATGTGGATGAAAAGTCCAAATCGATAATCGACAAAGAGGAAGCGGTTCCTCCTCCTCATGAACCTGGAGTGCTGCCCAAATGGCTCAGCGAAAAAGGGGTCAGCACCATAATCGCGGGAGGAATGGGAATGAGGGCTCAGCAGCTCTTCTCTCAGTATGGAATCGAGGTGGTGACCGGAGCTCCTGTCGAGCATCCCCAGACGGTCGTTCTCAACTATCTAAAAGGGACCTTGGTGACCGGAAGCAATCTGTGCGATCACTGAAAACTGATTTCTATAGCTTTTAACTAAATGTCACATCGGGCGGTGATTACCCCGGAGGTGATGAAATGACAAATCAGTTTTTCACCTCCGGGGCAAACTCCAGGTCACCCCGCAGGTACAGGATAATGGAATGATCAAAAGACTTTCAGTTACTCTTCTGATCGACAACAGGCCGCAAGGGGAGGGCCTTGCAACTGAGCACGGGTTTTCTCTCTGGATCGAAGCTGATGATCTGAAAATCGTGCTGGATTCAGGACAAAGCAGCCTTTTCCTCCAAAATGCTCAAAAACTGGGAATCGATCTCTCCACTGCCGACCATCTGGTCCTCTCCCACGGGCATTATGATCATACCGGGGGCGTCCGCGAACTGATTGAAAAAAACCGTTCTGTCAATGTATTCTGTCATCCCGGAATCTTCATCCCGCGCTACAGCCGCAAGCCTGACGGTTCCATGAAACCGATCGGAATCGGCAGAACCGATGCCGCGGCACTGAATAATATCTATAATTCCATTCACTGGACATCCGCACCTACCTGCATATCTCCGGACATCGGGATTACCGGCTCTATACCCAGAAAAACTTCATTCGAGGATACCGGAGGCAAGTTCTACCTGGATACGGGCGCTTCCGTTGAGGATCCGTTGAAGGATGACATGGCCATGTGGTTCAGGACAAAAAAGGGTCTTGTGGTGCTGACCGGCTGCTGTCATTCCGGTTTGGTAAACACGCTGGAGTATGTTTCTGCTTTGCAAAAAGATACCCCCGTTTCTACAATACTGGGCGGCTTTCATCTGCTGAATGCATCGGAAGAGCGAATGGAAGCTACTGTCTCATATCTCGAATCTGGAAATATACAGAAACTGATTCCCTGTCACTGCACAGGCGATGGTGCAATGGATTTTCTTAAAAGAAGAATGGGCGGACGATGTGTCCAGGGTAACACAGGAGCGCGTTTTGTTTTCTGAACTCCCGAACTAATTCGTTGTATCGTCTGGAACGCTTACTGAAGACTTTTCCTTTTCACCTTTCATGCTTTCCACAATACTGTATCTCTCCCTCACTTCATTTTTCGGAAAAGCATCGAAATGCCACCACTCGACCGATATCCCCTGAAAACCCGCCGAGGTCATTACTTCACGCAGCAATTTGCGGTTCTCCACCTGCTCTTCTGTCAGTTTGCCTTCAGCCAGGAATTTCTCTTCGTAACGGGGCTGGGCCAGTTCTCCAAAATAGTCGAAATGAGTTCCCATGTCGAGGGGTTTTCCAAGACTGTCCAAGATTGTAAGGTCGACTGCTGCTCCGTAATTGTGGATCGATCCGGTTCTGGGGTTGGCCACATATTTCTGTTTGTCGGTGCCTTTGACTGTCTCCCACATTTTGGCCTGAACATCCCGTGGCCTCAGTCCGTCATACACAAGCAGACTGTACCCTTTTTTCTTTTCCTGAAGTATCTCCTGAGCTTTTGACAGCTTGATCGCCGCCTCTTTTCTCAAATAGCATTTCTCCAGATCCCCGTAGACATCCTCACCAAGAAAATTATCTTCTGTCGAGTACATCAGTTTCACTTTGATAGAGGGGTTGATGGTCTGGATATCCACCATGCCATCGGGCATCGCGAAGAGAAGCCCGACGAAAACAGTTATCAGGAATGATGTTTTCATTTTGTTTCTGGACATATTGAGAAATCCTATCTATTCAGATTAAATTAGATATCTATTTAAAATTAATAGCTGATGGGGTATAAATCAAACCTGCGGAAAACAGATCATTTCATTCGCTTA
This sequence comes from Chitinispirillaceae bacterium, assembly GCA_046538945.1. Taxonomy (GTDB): domain Bacteria; phylum Fibrobacterota; class Chitinivibrionia; order Chitinivibrionales; family Chitinispirillaceae; genus JAEZKC01. Next base: position 11,333 of record JBKHHW010000053.1, read on the forward strand.
TTGTTTCTGGGATCAGCGGGCTGTCGAGCCGGTATTCATAACTGCTTGAATCGCCTTTACGAAGGCAGAAAGAGATTCTGCATAGATATTTTTCCTGTCTTTTCCCTTTTCATCCAATGTATCAGCTATCTCGTTAATCTGAAGATGGGGCTTTAGGACACATGCACCGACACGGGTAAAGAAGGTCTGCAGAGAAGCCAGTACGCCGGGTCCACCGTGCGGGCCGGCTGAAACGGTTACAAGCCCCACGGGGAGATTGTCGTACTCACTGTTCAGATGGTCGAGAGCGTTTTTGAGCACACCGGGAGTGCCGCCGTTGTATTCGGGAGAAACCACTATCAATGCGGATGATTCCTGAATGACTCGCGAAAAACGGACTATATCCGGGTGGGGATCTGAGAGATATTTCAGCCTCTCAGTCAGAAAAGGGATTTCGAAATCCTTCAGATCAAAAATCTGCACTTTGTCTGAGAATACTTTGTTAAGGGCTGATTCGACCAGACGAGCCGCACGAGGGCTCAGCCGTCCGGTGCGTGTACTGCCTATGAGAATAGAAATCGTCATAGAATCCACCTCCGATCATGTTGGTTGTATTCATAATATAGTTTGATGATCTGTGTAAGCACGACCCGGTAAGCTCGCTGGTCCCGGGGATTCACCACCCGTTCGATAAAGCCCTGCGATTCAAGCATTCTTATTGTACCTGCCACAGTGCTGCGATCGATACCCGCGCGCGCTCGGCAATCTGTTCCTGGAATAAACCTTCATCAGTAAAAAGCTCCATCAGTATGGGAATCTGGCCCGGTCCCGGGTCGTTCAGAATATAAGAGGGAATTGATGATCGTAAAATTAAAATAAGTTTCCGCAGCAGAAGCCGAGGGGAAAAGGGGCGCCGAAGAACTGTTGCCCGTTATGGTGATGGTGGATAATCCCGGATGTAAAAAAGATTACCTCTGGGGTGCGCAATCCGTTTTGCGAATCAGAAAATCCCGATTTTCTCCCACATGCGGTAGTAGGGAAACACTGCTTCGAAGTCAAGCCGCAGATCCTCCTGCTCAAGCTCCGGGTTGACTGCATGGAGCGCCTCGTTGGACCGTGCAAAACGGGTGAAGGCGTCTTTGGCCGCAATGGAAAAGAAGACTGTGATCATCTCCTCTGCGGTAAGCTTTTTGGAGTAGGCTTTTTTGGCCAGCTTGCTCATGATTTCGTAGTGATGTTTGGGAACGGGAATGGAGATGGGAACCGTATCGGATTTAAGTTCCTTTTCGAATACATGCTCGGGAATAGCAGGATCGGAATAGCCGAAGTCAATCTCCCACTTGTCTATAAGGGGGCCGCTTTCGCAGTAGAAGATCAGACTGGTGAAGGAGTCCTGGTTCAGGTACCCTTCAGAGATCTCAACCAGATAATCCAGCCATACTTTCACCGCTTTGTGAGTTTTTATATCGACGTAAATCCATTCGAACTGTTCCATAACTCCCTCGGCTGTGAATAGGTGACAGGGTGGCTTCAGTATGGAATATACGTAAGGATAAGGGGAAAGAAAACGGCGATTTTAAAGAGTGCAGCCATGTTCGGAACGGCATTTGCTTTGATCTTTTAATCGGTATTGTACCCAGTTATTTTGACTTTCCGCTGCAGGTTTTATGGAAGCTGCCGAAATTCTGGAACTTGTTCTTCTGGGTCTACTGATGACAGTGGGGTTCACGGTAGGTTCTTTCGGAGAGTACTTCAGAGTACCCCGGGTGGCGCTTTATGTTCTGGTCGGTGCTTTTTTCTCCCATGATCTTTTGGGCCGCTACATACCTGTCGAGACCGGTGCCTGGTCATCAATGCTTACCGATGTGGCATTGGGACTGATCGCTTTCATTATCGGAGCAGAACTCAACTGGAAACGGCTCAGCCAAAAGAAAAAGAGCGTTTTCTGGGGAGTTTCAGGTCAGTCACTAGGGACGGTTCTGGTTGTGACAATCGGAGTCTGGATCTACTCCATTCTGTTTCTTCAGGACATTATTCCGATTACGGTCACACTGGTTCTGGGTTCAATAGCTTCCGCCACTGCGCCAGCCGCCACTGTGGCGGTCATAGAAGAATACCGCACTCAGGGGCCGCTTACGACTATGCTGTTCGGTATTGTTGCCCTGGATGACGCGCTGGCCGTGATCTTTTTTTCAATCGCTTTAAGTCTTGGTACAGCTAGCGCGGATCTGGGAGCATTGGAAATTGCACTCTGGGAGATAATCGGTGCCATTCTTCTGGGGAGCACTCTGGGAATGATTCTGGGCTGGTATGCCAGAAGAATAGAAGAGGACGAACTGCGTCTGCCCATTGTGCTGGGGTTTGTATTTCTCACCATAGGTACGGCTCTGTATATCGAAGTGTCCTATCTGCTTGCCTGCATGGCGCTTGGATTTGTCTCCAAGCTTCTTTTCCGTCATAAAACCGAACAGTGGCTTCACCCTATGAACGCCATCCGGGAATCGATTTTCCTGATCTTTTTCACTGTTGCGGGACTTCATTTCGAGCTGGATGTGTTCTACTCCTCTTTTGGATTCATTATTGGATATGTCTTTCTGCGTGGGTCGGGAAAGTATTTCGGCGCTTTTATCGGAACGAGAATCGGCGGTTCGCCTCCGACAGTGTACAGAAACATCGGGCTTGGTCTGATGCCTCAGGCAGGAGTGGCGATCGGGCTGGCTTTGAGGGCGAGCGAGTCGGGAGTTTTGTCCGGTTATGACACCCTTGTTCTTAACCTCGTTTTAGGCTCTACCATACTGTTCGAGTTGTTTTCACCGTCGCTGGCCAGAAAAGGATTGACCAACGCGGGTGAAATCGGCAGGAGAAACGAGTAGATATTCGGCTTCTTATCCCTTTATACAAAACACTCTACAATTATAACTACCCACATACGGACTTTCCATTACAAACCCGATTTTACCCCGAACCTTTACCAAACTCTCCGCATATGCGATTTTTCAGTGTAGAGCTCAAGGCAAGGTTTCAGGCGGCAAGGACAACGGACGGCAAAAAGTGAACAAAATTACCGATCTCAGGCAGGATATCATTCTCGACTCTATTGCAGATGGTGTTTTCACGGTCGACAGCGACTGGAACATTACCTCCTTCAACAGAGCGGCGGAAAAAATCACCGGAACATCCAGGCATGAGGCAATCGGGCGCAAGTGCTGGGAGGTTTTCCACGCCGAGGTCTGTGAGCGAAGCTGCCTTCTGAAAAAAACTCTGAAAACCAACCGTCCCTGCATAAACAAAACGGTTCAGATAGTGGATAAACGCGGAGTGAGCATCCCCATCAGCATATCAACCGCAATATTGAAGGATTCAAAGGGGAACGTGATCGGGGGTGTCGAGTCGTTCAGGGACCTGAGTGAAATTGAGGAGCTGCGAAAAGAGGTACTTGGAAGGTACTCTTTTTCGGATATAATCACCAAGGATCATTCTCTTCATGACCTTTTCGCCACTCTTCCGGTAATCGCCCGCAGTAATTCACCGGTTCTCATTTTGGGCGAAAGCGGGACCGGAAAGGAGCTGCTCGCCAAAGCGATACACAACCTGAGCCGCAAGACACAGGACCCGTTTGTGGCAGTGAACTGCGGCGCCCTTCCCGAAAATCTGCTGGAATCGGAACTGTTCGGCTACAAAAAAGGTGCATTCACCGATGCCAAGACGGACAAGCCGGGCCGTTTCGACAGGGCAAGAAAAGGCACACTGTTCCTGGATGAAATCGGAGATCTTCCCAAGTCAACCCAGGTCAAGCTTCTCAGGGTACTTCAGGAGAAAGTCTATGAACCTCTGGGGTCGACCGAGCCGGTCAGGTCCGAGGCGCGCATCATAGCTGCGACAAACAGGAATCTTGAGCAGATGGTGGAAAGCGGCGAGTTCAGGCAGGATCTTTATTACCGCATCAACGTGGTTCCCCTCACGCTTCCTCCGTTGCGGGAGAGATCCGGCGACATTCCTCTTCTGGTGGATCATTTCATGGCGCACTACAATTCTTTGTACACCAGGTCGGTTGAAAGGATTTCTCCCGAGGCCATGGGAATACTGCTTGAACACAGGTATCCGGGCAATATCCGTGAGCTGGAGAATATCCTTCAGCACGCATTTGTTCTCTGCCAGGGATCTGTCATAGAGCGAAGACATCTCCCCGGGTATCTGTTCCAGCCCAAAAGCAGAGTGAAAAGCGAAAGAGAGCAGACCTGGGAGGAGTTCGAGAAGAGGAGAATAGAGGAGGCGCTTGCCCGAAACAAGTACAATCGCACCTCTACCGCAAAAGAGCTGGGGATACATGTGGCGACTCTGTGGAGAAAGGTGAAGAAGTACGGTATCGATCAGTGAAAATGCGCAACAATAGAGTAGTATAAGGAATTCATACCATGAAAAAAGCAGATGAAATCAAAGTGTTCATATCCAGTCGTGATTCAACCTGTGAGGAGTGCGGTTCCCAGCTGGGAAAACGAGCCTGGATCACCTTGAAAGAGAACGGGGCGGTTTGTCTGAATTGTGCGGATCTGGACCATCTTATCTTTCTTCCCTCCGGGGATCCGACTCTCACCAGACGGTCAAAGAAGAATTCCCGGCTGTGGGCTGTGGTCCTTAAGTGGAGCCGGGCCCGCAAGCGTTATGAACGTCAGGGGTTGCTGGTCGAGGAAAGTGCTCTTGACAAAGCTGAGGAGGAGTGTGAAGCCGACAGGGACAGGCGTGAGGAAAGGCGAATCCTGGCCGTACAAAGACGGGCTGAAATGGATGAGGTATACATAGAACAGTTTTCGAAACGTATCCGGGAGTTGTTTCCCGGCTGTCCCAAAGAAAGAGAAAAAACGATTGCTCAGCACGCTTGTCGCAAATACAGCGGAAGAGTGGAACGCAGCTGCGCAGCCAGGGAGTTTGATGAAAATGCTGTCCGGCTGGCTGTACGGGCTCACATCAGGCATACCGAAACTCCCTACGACGATCTGCTCATGCGCGGACACGAAAGGTGGGAAGCGCGTGAGATCACCCATTCGATAGTGGATGAGGTGATGGAAAAGTGGAGCAGATAGATACACTGTTTGAATAGTTGACTGTATTCGGCATGGATCGCACATAGTTTCGGTTTTATCTTTCATCATGTATATTTAATACAGATACGGTCGAAAAGGCCGGATGCAGTAAGTTACCTGCTCCCTTTCTCACCTTTTTCCAAACACAACCGACACCTCTTTACCAGACCAGCGTCTCGACAGGATCGCTTATGCAAATGAATGATTTCATCAACAGATTTACCAGAAACGAGGACAATATGCAGTATTCCTCAGGAAACTCCGGTAATGCTAAAATGCCGCCTTTCCGCATAGGAAGCATAATCACCGTTGCACTGTCAGTTATGACAATCTATCTGGCAGTTTCTTCCGTTTATACCATAGACCCCGAGGAGGTGGGGGTGGTTCTCAGATTCGGGCGTTACATACGAACCTCCACACCGGGTTTGAACTTCAAAATCCCTCTTGTCGAGTCGGTAAAGAAGGTTCCGGTCCGCCGTCAGCTCAAGGAGGAGTTCGGTTACAGAACAGCGAAAGCGGATGTGAGAAGTGAATACAGGACGAATGAAAAAACTGAAGCTGAGGCACTGATGCTTACCGGGGATCTCAATTGTGCCGTAGTGGAGTGGATAGTTCAGTACAAAATAAACGATCCTGTGAAGTACTTGTTCAATGTTAGAAATGTCAGATCGACTTTCAGGAATATGTGCGAAGGGATTATGCGGGAAATCATTGGTGACCGGAGTGTTTCCGAGGTTCTGACGGTCGGTCGTGAGGAGGTCGGAAGTGAGGCCAGAAAGCGTCTTCAGCAGCTTTGCGACAGGTATGAGACCGGAATCCGCGTGAGCCTGGTTGTTCTCCAGGATGTGAACCCGCCTGACCCGGTGAAACCTTCTTATAACGAGGTCAACCAGTCTGAGCAGGAAAAGGACAGGATGATAAACGAGGCCAAGGCCGATTACAATCAGATTATTCCCAGGGCAAAGGGTGAGGCCGAGAGCACTGTAAGGGCCGCTGAGGGGTATGCTCTGGACAGAATAAACCGTGCTAAGGGAGATGCGGAACGTTTTGATCTGGTTTACAAGGAATACCGGCAGGCAAAGGATGTAACCAGAAGAAGGCTGTATCTGGAAACACTGACTGAAGTTCTTAAAAATGCTGAAAAGAAGATAATAGTTGATGAGGAACAGAAGGGAATGATTCCTCTGCTGCAGCTGGGAGAGAGAGGATCAAGCAAATGAATAAACAGAAAACTCTACTTGGAATGTTGATACTGCTGGTTGCGGCCGCTGTTATTCTTCTTGTAAACGGAGTATATATAGTTGATGAAACCAATCAGGCGATAATCACTCAGTTTGGAAAACCTGTAGGAACGGCTGAAAAGGAACCCGGGCTTCACTTCAAAATACCTTTCGTGCAGAAGGTTCACTTTTTTGAAATGCGGTGGCTTGAATGGGACGGGAATGCAAACCAGGTCCCGACTAAAGACAAGAAGTATATCTGGGTTGATGTGTACGCCAGGTGGAGAATCAGTGATCCGCTGCTTTTCTTCCAGACTGTTCAGGATGAGCCGGGAGCCCAGACCCGTTTGGATGATATAATCGACGGTGAAACCAGAAACGCGATCGCGAACAACAGTCTGATAGAAATCGTGAGGACATCCAATCGGGCGTTGCGTTTTGAGGATCTGCCGTCTGAAATCATCGACACTTCTACTATAGAAAAAATTGAAATAGGACGTGAAAAGATCATAAACAGGATACAGCAGAAGGCTTCCAGGTTGGCACTGGATTACGGAATAGAAATCGTGGACGTCCGTCTGAAGAGGATCAACTACAGTGACAGAGTGCAGCAGAAGGTGTTTGACAGAATGATTTCCGAGCGCCTGCGTATCGCTGAAAAGTACCGTTCAGAGGGTCAGGGGAAGAGTGCCGAAATCAGAGGACAGAAGGAAAAGGAACTGAAGAAGATCTCTTCCAAAGCCTATCGGAAAAGTCAGGAGATCATGGGTGTAGCCGATGCCCAGGCGGCTAAAATTTATG
>JBKHHW010000206.1:0-5232 GCA_046538945.1 Chitinispirillaceae bacterium
GGTCGAAGGGGGAGTAAGCTTCCCATAAAAAAAGCTCATGCCTCGACAAGCTCAGCATGAGCGGATTTGAATCGATTGTTTTTTCCGATTTCCCGAACGTTGAACGTTGAACGTTGAACGTTGAACGTTGAACGCTGAACGCTGAACGTTCCTACCGGTTACTCCGTGAAATCCACTTTCTTTCCCTGCCTCATGGTCTGTCCCTGGATCTCCTCGATGCTGGTCATCGGTTCGCCAAGATGCAGCATCATGAATTCGGCATCACTTGCCAGCTGGCACTCGGGGCTGTTCTTGAGGATCCACTTGTAGTTGGCTTCCGCAAGCTCGTAGTTCTTCAGGTTTTCATCATAGGTAAACCCGATCATGAACAGGCTGTTGCAGCCGGATTCCTTGCTGTGATCCAGAACAAGACCTTTGCGGTAATAGCTGATTGCGGAATGAAGCAGGAACTTCTGGGCGTCGGGCTTTGACTTGTACTTGTCTATCAGGATTTGGGCAACTTCTTTGTACGCTTTCCTGCCTTCATCGGTAAATGCGAAATTTTCCGCAAGGGTTCTGTACATCTCCTCCGCCTTGTCGAGCAGCTGGGATGCCTTGTTCTGATCAAGATCCGGATCTGCGCTGGCTTCTTTAAGAGAATCCGCGACAGCTAACAATGAATCGTAATCGGCATTTCTCTGGTCTTTCCAGTCGCTCTGATGAAAGGCGATTCCTGCGGACTTGCGGATATCGTATATGGCGCTGTCAATTTTCGTCCTTAGCTTGAATTCGGCAATTTTCTGCAGTTCTGATGATATAACGGATGAATCCGGTTTGGTCACCCGCCCGATTCTGTCATAGTAGGCAAGCAGAGCCAGGGTTGTATCGGTCGTTTCCTGTTGGGAAAGTTGTGGTAGAATTTCTTCGGCCAAATAATTTCTGGCATACTCGGTGCGAAGGGCCCAGTGCATTATTTCTTTGTAGGCGGGCTTTTCCGTGAGTCCCAGTTTAATCGCCTGTTCAGAAAACAGCTCCCACTTGAGAAGCCACTTTATGAGGTTGTCGGTGCTCATTTGTGCTTTCTGATTTTCCGATACCCAGGTCAGAATGACATCCAGGTCCCGGGGAGTGATGGTTTTCCCCTCACCGTAAAATTGTTCAACCGAATCACTCAAGGGCTCTGCGAACTTCTCCTTGAATATACGCGGCAGGAAGAAGTCAGGGGGGTTGCTTCTGGCAGAATAAATCCAGTGATTTTTAAGTGCCGAGCTGTCGTTGGCTTTCTCGCCCAGCTTGGCTATGAACTGAGAATCAGGTTTATAAGTTTCATAAAACAGCTCATCTGCAACATCGTTCTTTACATTTTCAAAAGAGGGGGTGAAGCTGGAGTCTTTTCCCTCCTCGGTTTTGATCTGTTTTCTGAAACGCTCGCTGTTTGCAGTGTAGTATTCTTTAAGCTGTTCTTCGGTGAACCCGAGTGTTTCGAAGAGATCAAAATAAAGAGAGGAGGTGTAGTATTTCTTTTTCCACTCCCAGTCCAGGCTCCCGGTGATTTTCTTTTCTAACTTTCCCGATTTGCGTTCCTGGTAAATGGCCTCACAGTCGACCATGTGAGATACTTTCTCGCGGTCTCCCGGGAAGTAGTGGGGGTTTGGTGCAGGATAGATACCGGCCACTTTTTTGAAGGCTTCCAGGTTCTCCTGACCCAGAATTCTTCTTCCTACGGTGACAACTGGTTTTTCCACCTGTTTCTGGCAGACTACCAGAAAGGACGCAACAAGCAGTACTGCGTGATACTTACAAATTCTCATTCATAAACCTCTGAAAGCATGATGAATATTAAAAAAACGGGTAATGTATCGGTTCAGCTCAGGGCTGCCACGGCTTCATCAAGTTCGTCATAGATCTCGAGAAGTGATGTGGCGCCGATGATTTCAATAATTTCGTACACGTTCTCGTTCACGTTGGCAATTTTGAAACTGCCGCCTTTTTCTTTGGCGGATTTGCTGAAATGAAGGAGAATGCCGAGTCCGGTGCTGTTCACGTAGCGCAGCTTTTTAAAGTCGGCAATAATGTTCACAAATCCGTCACTGAAGTAATTGTCGACCTGTTCTCTGACTGAGTCCACGTTGGTGGCGTCCAGATCACCTATTACCCGGATGAGTTTGGCATTGTCTTTCCCCGGTATGTTTTCGCAGGTGAGTTCGATCTGACTTTCCATACTATTCCTCTCTTAATTTAGTAACACGCACACTTGTTCCGTTTTCAGTGATATCAACTGCCATATCGTTTGACAGCATCCGAATCAGAGCCAGTCCACGCCCGCGTTTCTGATTATTACCGATATGAACTGCATTGGCTGCTGGTTTGAGCAGTGCCTTGAGCGCAGAAATCTTCTGGGGGTCACTTACGTTTGTCACATCTACTTCGATCTTGTCCTTGTCGATTATGATCTTCATCGATACATCGAGATTCTGACCGTTCATACCGTGTTCCACAGCATTGTTGCACACTTCATCGACTATGGTTTCGATGCGGAAAGCATCCCGGCCGCTGTAGCCCTTCTGTTTTGCCAGCCGGCTGGCGAGCTGGCGTATGGGAGGCACGAGTTTGAGGCTGGAGGGAAAGACCAGATTCAGGGTCTCGCTGAGATTTTTGTACTGCCACTTGTAGGCATGAAGAGCGGAGCGAACATCCTGATAAAAGGAGAACACTTTGTTTGCACCCATTAGAGTGAGCTTTGAGCGGATGTCTCTGTTGAGTCCGGCGAACACCAGGTCTCCTCTCTTTTCCGCAAGCCTCTTTCTGCAGCCCATGAATTCTCCCAGAGCCGCCGAGCACATGGAACTGGTTTTGGTCAGATCCGCTATGACAAAATGTCTGTTTTCGGCGATGATCTTGTCAATGATATCTGAAAGCATGACTGTGCTGGAAGAATCAAGGTCACCGTCGATCCTGAGTATCATCACTTCAGAATCGACCGAATCGGCCACCGTTTCCATCTGCAAAATTTTCTCTTCCATTGTCGTTTCCGTGTTGCTGGTGTAACCTGAAATATGAAGCTATTTGGCCTTTTCACGCTTCCGTATCACATGAATGGACGTCACATTGTTTTTCTCATCTATCTTAAGGTCTATCTTTTCGGAAAGCATTTTGACTATCTCGAGTCCGAGCTGGTTTTCATTCTCGGTACCCTCGTTGCTCTTGACCGCCTGCTTGAGACGCTCGGTGTGAACTGAATTTCCACCCTCATCTTTTACCAGAAGTTCTATGCGCTCCTCATGAATTTCGCATATCAGCTCGACTTCCGAGTCGCCCTTGTTTTCATTGCCGTAATTGATGGCATTGTTGCAGATCTCATCAACGATGATTTCCGAGCGGAATGCGAATTTGGAGCTGAAACCGGATACCTGAAGCACTTCTGAGACGAATTTTCGAATCGAGGGGATGTACTCAAGATCGCTGGGAAGCTTGACTTTTACCTGGTAGGGAAACTTTAGATCCATTTCTCGGGACGACCTTTCTTATAAAACCGCTCTTCTCGGTTGTGTTCCTGGGTATTTTGAAATCATCCGTCTCCGTGCAGGACGTACGCCTCATCATCGGAGCCGATGATTCCTTTTTTCACCATGGTTTCCACAAGCCGGGAAGTGATCGACAGCAGTGTCGTGAACGAGGGCGCTTCGGCCAGGCCTTCAATCTTTGCATGTGACTGGGCATCCTTTTCAGATGTGCCGCGCATGTTGTCGAGAATGCATTCCATTACAAACATGATCTCGCCGTAGGTAAGGTTGCCCTGGCGGTAATCGGAAAATTCCTGTATGGCACCGAGAATCAGATCATTCAGTTTGTTGAATTCGGTCTGATCGTCGAAAACGTTCCTATATGAGCCCAGTTCACCCATATTTTTTCTCTCCCACTCTGTCGATCTGTATGGCTAAAAGAAGGTTACAGCCAATATACATTATATTGGTTTATCTTAATAAATATAATCACCGAATAACGTCTGCACAAATAACTTCCCCAAAGCTTCCGGGGTGTCACTTTTCCTCCGCTGTCGAGTCCAGCCTCTCTCTTATCTCCTCTTTGGAGGAATTTTCGGGAGCGTCTATTTCGGGCACCTTATAGACATCCTCCACGGAAGGAACTTTGTACTTTTCTACTTCCTGATCGGACTCCTCTGTTTTGGAAGAGAACTTCGCAGATCTGGCAACAATGGATATGAGCGATGCCGATCCCTCCGTGATCTCATTTTCGAGCTCTTCCAATAGTTCGATTCTGTCCAGGGCGGTTATGTGCACAGCCTGATCCACTGGCCTGAACAGAACGATCCCCTTTCCCCTGACAGCATCCGCCTTCACCTCACCGCTGTATGCATAGGATCTCTCCGCGAGATTGTACATGGTGTAATTGATGGTGAGCTTTCCCTCGATGCGGGCTCCCAGAAGCAAGTGCCTTTTCGGCTGGATTTGGTACTCTTTCACTGTACCCCAGACAAAAATGGCGGAATCGGGAGCTATGGCCTCCAGTTTTCTCACCAGCGCTTCGGATACAACCGGGTAGCGGTCGAAACTGATCTTGTCCTTATATTGCTGAGACTTTATGAAGTCGGCTGTTTTGAAATCCCGCATAGTGGAAAGGCGACTGCGAAGCTTCGGTTCGAGACTTTCTTCTATCGATGCGGCTTCCGGTCCGCTCAGCCCCAAAAACACGATGTTCCGTGCAGAAAGGTTCGCGGGTATCAGAAGCGCGGCCGCGGCGATCACAATGAAAAAATTCCGTAGTATCATCCTATTTATCCTGTCCTCCCATGGAATTGTTGGCCCTGTAGATCAGGGCGAGAACCTCAGCGACTGCAGCGTAGAGCTGCGGTGGAATCTCCCGGTCGATATCTATCTGTGCCAAAAGGTCGACCAGGTCGTCGTCTCTTGTAACCGGGATACCGCTCGCTTCGGCAACTTCTCTAATCTTCTGGGCTGTTACCCCGTGCCCTTTGGCAACCACTTTGGGGGCGCTGTCCTCCCCATCTTTATACCTCAGCGCGACTGCCGTATCACGATTTTTTCTCTTCTGGTTGCTCATGAAGCCATTCTTTTTTCTGAGTTCTCCTCCGGTTGGTGGATATTAACCGGAAAACTTCTGTCACTTTCGTGTATCTTTAGATTGCGCCCGTTTTTGGTCTTCCCGGTGCAACACCTCAAGTATTTAGTTGATTACTGAACCCTGAACGTTGAACCTTGAACCCTGAACGTT
>JBKHHW010000207.1:0-5216 GCA_046538945.1 Chitinispirillaceae bacterium
TCAAAGTGGTAAAAATAATTACCGGTTTTGGATCAAAGTGGTCATGTGTTTTCCTTCCTTTACCTTGCTTCCCTTTTCTCATCATGATATAATGTATTTTTTTTTACAAAATCCGACAAAGCCGGAAAGGACTTCCATGCCCCTAGCAGAGAAATTCTATTTTTCCAAGGAAAACATTGAGAAGTGCCGCCTAAACGCTTCTACCGTACTTGCGGAACAGGCGGTGCATTGTCTTGAACTGGTGGCTGAGCTGGTAGAGTGCGGACTGAATTTTCAGTTCAAAGGTGGAAATTCCCTGCTTCTTATTCTGGAAGAGCCCAAGAGGTTTTCAATTGATGTGGATATCGCTTCCGACCAGTCCCGGGAAGAAATTGAAGAAGTGCTCAATAAGCTTACGGCCCAGTTTTGTGTGTTTACCCGTTGGGAGCGCAGACAGCACAAGACCAAACCCTGGCTTCCGCTATCAAGTTACTACTTCTTCTACAAAAGCCAGTTTGACTTATCGCCGGACACCAATATCATGCTGGATGTGCAGATGAGGCGAAGTGATTACCGGACGGAATTTAAGAAAGTGGTATGCGGAAATCTATACAGATCATCTGTCGAATGTGAGCTTCCTCTGCCTTCCTCCATAATTTCCGACAAGCTTCTCACTCTCGGACCCTCCACGCTCGGTATCCCACTGGGCAAAGGCAAGGAGGCGCAGAGACTCAAGCACGTGTATGATGTCTCCAGGCTTTCAAGAACTCTGCCCGATGTAAAATCGATGAGAGAGAGTTTTACCTCCTGTCTCAGGCAGGAGAATGACCTGCAAAAAACTGATCATTCCGTTCAGGATATAGTAAAGGATACACTTTCCTTTCTGTGGTCCACCGCGGCTCATGAGGACAAGCCCGAGATGACCGGAGCTCCCGTTCTGGATGAGAATATCAAGGGACTGGAACCTTTCGCAAAGCACCTGTTTGAATCCGGCTACTCCTGGCAGAGCCTTCAGCGGGATATGGCCAGAGCTGCTCTGTGTATCAGCGCAGTGGGGAACGAGTCGGTTACAAATGAAATGCTCCACGCCCATATCGCAAAGGATATGACCGCCTCAGATTCTTCGCTGCCTTTCAGGGTGACTAATCCCCATGCAAGATTCTGCTGGGATGCGGTATACAGATGGTGGGACAAAGATCCGTTCTGGATTCAATAGCAATCCGCTTGTGTCGTACTCCTACCCGTATTCGTTTGGTATTCAGGCTATTCCTGGTTTGTGTAATTCGAGTACGGGTACAGCTTGCGCTCAGTACAGAAAAATGAGAGGGATTTCTCCGTAAATGACTTGCCGACTATGCGGTAACGACACTATAGCTTTATTACACGAGGATAAAAGAAGGTCTTTTTACCTCTGCGGAAACTGCACTATGATTTCAGTTCCTCCCCGATATTGGGTGGATGAGGAACAGGAGCGCAGAAGATACGATCTTCACGATAATACTCTGGCTAATGATGGCTATGTGAGATACCTCTCCCAGGTGGTGAGCGAAACGGAAAAACTGAAGCTGACAGACCCGCATATTCTTGATTTCGGCAGTGGGCCTAATGCGGTGCTTACAACACTTCTGAAGGAGAAAGGTTACAGGGCGGAGGCTTACGATCCGCTCTTCGGGCTTGAGCTTGAGAGAAAACAGAAATTCGATCTGGTTATCATGTGCGAGGTGATAGAACATCTGCGTGATATTAGAAGTGAACTGGAACTGGTCATAGGTGTTCTGTGCCCTTACGGAAAGCTGCTCCTGCGTACTCAGCCGTATCCGTCGCTTGAAAGGTTTTCCGGATGGTGGTATGCCCAGGATCCCACACATATCAATTTTTTTTCTGAAAAGTCGCTGCGGAAGGTGGCTTCGATTCTGGGTATGGAGCTGGTTGGTACTGCTGTGAAGGATATTTTTGTTTTGAGGAGATGAAATGCAGTTTCTGACCTTCCAGTCGTACTCGCAATCTGAACTTATACTTATCTGATTCTATGACGAGTACCGCGTAGCTGAGTACGGGCACCATGAAAGCCGTATTCAGGTTACCTCCATTACCGAAACATTCCCGTTCTCAATCGTCACATAATTGAACGAAACGGGAATGTCGGTTTCGAACTTCACTTTTTCGTCAACAGGGGAGGCGCTGAACTGGCAGAAGGGACTGGGGGCGCTTGAGTAAAGGATACTGTCCCGCACCAATGTGAACCTTCGGTGGACATGTCCGAAAAGCACCGCTGCGATTCGGTTCCTGCTTTCTACAAAGGTACGATGAAGTTCTTCACCATGTATTATCAGCATGTCTTCATCAATCCAGGGAACATCCAGCGGTACGGGAGGGAAATGAAGTAGTATCACCGAAGAAACAGACTCTCCCCGATTTAAAAAATCGTTCAATACTTTTTTATGAGCATCTTCGAAAATGCCGTGAGGGTCAATTTCCGCTGAACCCTTGCAATCAAGAACCAGGAATTTGCAGCCCTTCATTTCGAATTCGCTGGAACCGCTGTTTTGGCGAAGTGGTTTTAACCACGGCAGCTTATCATGCAGCCTGTTCACCATTTCTGGTTCGTCGTGATTGCCGGGGACATAGACAACAGGTGACTTGAGATCACAAAAGACCTGTCTGGTCAGATCATAAGCCGCTTCTTCCGGGCGGTTGACGACATCTCCCGTGTGAAGTATAAAATCCACGGGCGCTTCGAAACTGGTGATTTTATTTATCAGTGCACGGGTGCAGTCGTAGGTGTTTTTTTCACGCAGAATGAAATCTGGGGTGGACCCTATATGGGTGTCGCTTATGTGAATCAAGTGAATGGCTTCACTCTTTTTCATCGATCGGTATACGTTTGAATGCATTTGCGGAGAAGTGTGCGCTCGGCAAGGCCCAGATTCTTGAACTGCGCACCGACTCTGAACTCACCGTCCTCGTTTCTGCTGTGAATTATGAGGGCTTCCGAAATCATAGTTATTCCAGAATCGGGGAGCGAGAATAAAATGATTACCAGAGTACCCGGATCCCTGTTTTTTCGGGTGGCGAAACACATTCCGCCTTCGCTCAGATCTTCGACCGATCCTATGTCGAAAACGTCTGTATCCTGGGGAAGGCGGCTTTTGACTCTTATCTCTACTCTGAATGTATTCTTGTCTACTCGGATGTGCTGTCGCCGTTCCATTGTTCTTCTCCATTCCGGTGAGTGCTGAATCAATAGAAAATGGTATGTGAAAGGGGGCAGAGCAACAACAGAATAATTGAAAGACCATATTATTTGAATATCGCCTGGAAGATAATTTCATTCGTAATAACAGATCAAAACAGCTGTTCCAAATTACCCGCATAAAAACTATATTGCTTATCTTTGTTACTTTATCTGAAACACAAGAACAGGGCAATGATCAGCAGGAAATCACATACCAGAATCACTCTCGCGCTGGATATCATGCGCAAACTGGACAGCGGACCCTTCAGGGGCTACCATGAACTGGGCATAATCAAACACCAGGTTCTATTGCATGATGTACTCCACGTAAAATCATCCTCCGAACTCCGCATTGAATGCGAGACGCCTTTCGTCCCCTGCGACGAGAGGAACATCTGCTGGAAAGCTGTGGAACTGGTTAAATCCCGTTTCGGCATATCTGAAAATGTCTCTGTTCACATAGAAAAACAGATCCCTGTGATGGGCGGACTGGCGGGAGGCTCGGCTAATGCTGCCACCATGCTCCTGATTCTGGACGAACTGTGGGATCTGAATCTGTCAGTCGAGGAGCTCTCTGAGCTCGGCCGTAGTCTGGGTATGGATGTGCCCTATTTTTTTTATGGAAAAACAGCTTTCGACAGCGAATCAACCGGCGTTCTCAGACCCATTCCCACCGAACTCAAGCTCCACTTCGTTCTTGCCATTCCCGAATTCGGCGTATCCACCAAAGATGCTTACGGTTCCCTGGACTATTCTCTGGTGGGGAAGAGAACTTGTACTACCGATCAGTTAAGAGAGGGGCTTGAGCAGAATCATCTTGAGAAAGTGGCGCAGAATATGCATAATGATTTTGAGTACTCTGTGTTCGGTCGGTTTTCCCGATTGAGGGAGATTCGGGACAGTCTTCTCAAGGCCGGATGCCTGAGTGCGGTGATGAGCGGTTCGGGTTCGACTCTGGTGGGGGTTGCTCCAAGCAGAGCCGAAGCCGAGAACGTGGCCTGCAGTATCGACTGTCGGACCATTGTCACTGAGACCCTTTCCCATTAGTTTTAGAATTCGAAATTCCTGGAGTAATAGTTATGAAAAGATTGCGTGTGAACAGGACAAAAAATTTCAAGTGGAACACCCGCCAGGAACTCTACGATTACTTTAAGGAGAATTACGGTCTCAGTACAGACAGAATCGATGCGGAGATTAGTGATGTTCTGGATGTGTTTTCCCTCAGGAAGGGAGAGGCGATAAAGCCTCAGGAATTGTGGCAGAAGGTGGGCAAGTCGCTTGAGAATCGTCTTGTTGGTGCCTGCCAGCTTCAGCAGCATCAGGGGGGCATTGAGGAGTGTGAAGAAGACCAGGAGGAACACTCAGAAGGAAGCGAATTTGTCGGATGGTACGAGATATGACTTCTAAGATACTATATAGAAAAAAAGTGAAGTAAAAGGGGCTGTTCAGAAACGAACAGCCTGAATTTTATCTACACCGGCTTTCATCAGCGATCCCAGAAAAAATCGCTTGGGCCGGGCTCATCCCGGCGGGGTCCGCCACGGTCGAACGTCTGGCGGAATTCGTAGGAGCCGGGAAATAACCCATTGTAGCGGTTGAAGGGGTCAGATTGGTTGGCCATGGAAAAGCTGAGGAATAGGTTTTTTGCCGGTTGCCAGGTAAGCGAAACATCAAAAGGGACATTTTTAAAGTATTCAAGAGATTCCAGATTATCCCGGCTTAAGTTCTGGTTCATGTTCCAGGAGGAATGAATGGGTAGGGAGAAGTTCAGATTGAGCACCAGGGGCGCATCGAACCGGTACTGCAGCATGGTGGAGTAGAGGCTCTGTGTTTTGAGGCTCGAAAGCTGCGATCCCCCCATCCCGAAACTCATCATGTGGTTAACTGATAGCCGTGAAGGGTCAAGCAGGCTGACACTGCTGCTGTCAGATGAAGACTCGTCCTGATCGTAAGCGCTTTCGGACTGGGCGAAAGTTGAAATGGCCGCTGCGCAGAGGATCAT
>JBKHHW010000208.1:0-5208 GCA_046538945.1 Chitinispirillaceae bacterium
ATCCGAATTTGGCCCCTGGCACCGGAAAAACCGAAAAATCCGCTAAACCTCTTTTCTAGAAAAACTACTAATAAAATAGGGTTTTTTTCAGTTGCAGTCGTTTCCTTCGGAACAATCCGACCTAAAGAGATGATTCTTAACCAGATAGGTGCACTTTCAACTTAGAGGAGATTCATTTTGCCGATTTCAGGACGCTTGCTCAAGACAGCAATTTTTCTCTTGAGCAGTATCATTTTTGTTTTTGCCGAAACTCAGATCCATGTGAATCAGGTGGGATATGAGTTGACCGGTCCCAAACGGGCGGTTGTTCAATCAGAGTCCCGGCTTTCGCAGACAACTGCGTATGTAATAGATCAGAGTGGAACCGTGGTCGATTCCTTCCCTCTTGAGGAGGGCAACCGTGTTCTTCAGTGGCGCGACGGACGGATTTTTTCAGGAATCGATTTCACCTCATTTGAACGGGCTGGTACTTACACTCTCAGAGTGGGTACGGTCGAATCGCCGGCATTCAAGATTGCAGAGAGGATGCTTTTTGAGGAGACCTCTTATGATGCGTTGGTTACGTTTTTCAATGCTTACCGCTGTAAAAACGAAGATATGAAGGATATCGATATTTTCGGTACCAACCAAACGCATAACCTTTATGGTGGCTGGTTTGATGCCTCGGGGGATGCAGGGAAACACCTCTCTCACCTCTCATTTTCAAACTACTTCAACCCTCAGCAGATACCTATGGTGGTGTGGTCGATTCTTCATGCCGTAGAACTCTATGAAGATCACTTTGGGGCAGCCGGGAAGGAAGAAGCTGCATGGGGTGCAGATTATCTGCTCAGATCCCTCTCCTCAACGGGATACTTCTACATGTCTGCATTCGATAACTGGGGGATAGGGCCTTCCCATTCTGATCAGGAAGATAACCCATGGTGGGAGATTTGTGAATGGAGTGGTGTAACAGGTAAGCGTTCCGATGGCTACCAGTGCGGAATGCGTCAGGGGGGTGGTGTTTCCATAGCTGCACTGGCACGAACTGCCGCGGCAGGGATATCCGGTGACAGCAGCGCCGCGGCATACCTTGAGGGCGCAAAGAGGGCCTATGCACACCTGAAGGAGAATCCTACTGCCTATCTCAATGATGGCGAATGGAATATACTGGATGATTACACGGCACTTCTTGCAGCAACAGAGCTCTACAATGCAACCGATGAGGAACAGTACAGAGCGGATGCTGCTGAGTATGCGGCATCTCTTTTGGGCAGGCAGACCACACAGGGATGGTTTTACAGTGATGATGCCCGTAAGCGCCCGTTCTACCATGCCGCCGAAGAGGGGCTTGTTCCCATCTCCCTTATCCGATACGCTCAGGTGACCAACCCATCTGATATCGCGCAAATACGCGAGAGTGTTCGAAAAAACCTTCTCTGGTATAAAGAGATAACATCATCCACACACAACCCGTTTGGCTATGTCAAAATGTACAGAAACCCGGAAAATGGCAGTGGTCCTGTGGACGGAGATCTTGCCCGGGGCAAAACCGCCAGCGCTTCGAGTGTTGAAGGAAGCTTTACAGCAGACAAAGCAGTTAACGGTGTAACATCCGGAAACGAAAATCGCTGGTCCAGTGACTTCAATGACGATGAGTGGTTCCAGGTAGATCTCGGTGAAAGCTTTCAAATAGACAAAGTTATTATTGTATGGGAAGCAGCCTTTGGCAAACAATACAAGATTCAGGTATCTGAAAACGGTGATTCCTGGAGTGATATTGTAGAAGTTACCAATGGAACCGGTGGTACTGACCAACACACATTTGATCCGGTAAGTGGCAGATATGTGCGTATGCAAGGAATTGAACGCGGTTATGAATGGGGTGGTTATTCTATCTTCTCCTTCCAGGTCTTTGGGGAAACTGCCGATGATTCTTCCGAAACCGCTTCCGGAGAACCATTCTTTTTCATTGCCCACGAAAACGAAACGGGTTACTGGTGGCAGGGACAAAATGCACGTCTGTCTTCTATGAGCGCAGCGATGGCCATGGGCTCTGTATTTGCCGACCCAAGCGGCGAACTGTGGAAAGAACACTTTTTTGAGATGTCGGTTAACCAGCTTAACTGGATACTGGGGAATAACCCGTTTCACCTTTCAATGATGACAGGATTTGGTGAAAATGTTTATCCAGACTACTACGTTGTGGTAGATGCTTTGAATGGAGGCCACGCCAAGGGTGGTATTTGTAATGGCATAACAGCTAAAAGAGGTACCATTTCCTACGACAATCCTGATGATGATTTCAAAGCCAGCAATCCAAATGATTTGGAATACATGACTGGTGAGGATTTTGGAGATGAACAATGGAGAAGCTGGCGCTGGGTCGAACAGTGGCTTCCCCACAACGCCTGGTATGTGATCGCGGTGACCTCACTCACGTACAATATCGATAACCCATCGGTGTCTGTGAGAAGAGCAGGTATCGCCCCTGCACGACAGCAATTTGCTATGAGAGTAAAGAATGTATCATCAGTAAGAGTCACTCTTGAACTGGGCCGTGCACTCGATGAAGCAACACCGTTTGCTATCTATGATATCAAGGGAAGAAAAGTGTTCAGCACCATGCTTACCGAGGGTACAAGAAGCACCGTTCTTTCCATCCCCAAAGCACTTCCATCAGGAACCTACGCGCTGAGCCTCGAGCATCGTAGTTCACCGGTGACACTTAGAAGTGTGATGATAAGGTAGGCGGATATTTACGATTTTTAAGGTAGCCGATGAAGCCACAAGCCCCGTGCTCGTGGCTTTTTTTATATGTATGCTGCTATTAACCATCCCCGGCCTGCTCATGTTAAACCCACCTTCGGAGTCGATACACGAACTCCTTTCTCCGGAGCCCTCAACCGGCGGAAAAGCTGACAAGAGACGCAAATTCACCTCTGCTCCGCACAACCGGGCTTTTTTCTGTCAAGCCAGCCGTAAACCCAGGCGGCGCTAACCGCGAAAACCACATGAAAAAAACCGTCCGTGGCCACTCCTTTGGCTCCCCACTTCCAGGGAGGGGAAGAGGCTTTAAGCAGCGGAAGAATAATCATTCCTGTTACCCACATGGAGATGAAATGAAAAAGAGCGGCAACCGTTCTGGTGAACCCGAAAAGAGACAGCACTCCCTGAGCAACACCCCAGACCGTGCCGTAAAAGAAATGCACCATGTAATTGAACCGCCCCTTCTTCTCCTCCGAATCGGGTGTCACCCCCAACACTGTTGCACCAGCCCGGGCAGGGGTGTCGCTTCCGCTCCTGCCGGTAATCTTCATTTCAATCTGCTGAGCCAGGGTCATTACCGCAGTGGCAGCGAGTCCGCAGAACAAACCCTTGCCGAAGGCGCAGGCGACCCTACCCAAAGGATTCTCTTCTACCATTCTTCACCTCCATTTGTGTGTTTCAGGTTGTGATACTAACAGGCGAAAAAGAGACCACAGGACAGCTGTTTCACTCCAGCAATTAAGCTACAAAAACAAACGAGACTAATGCCGTTCTCTTCAGAAGACGCATCCGGCCCAATGCTTCCCTGATCGGCAACGTAATTTTGGCGTTTCAGATTCCCTTGCCTTTAGAAAGAGAAAAATGAACCGCCACTCCTCCATCCAGCGATGACCTGACCCACATGCGCCCACCGTGCAGTTCAATGATTCTCTTTGCAACAGCCAGTTCAAAACCATCCATCCCCTGCTGACCTTCCTGACCCAGCCTGTAGAACTTTTCAAAAATAAAGTTCAGATCCTCTTCCGGCACCCCTGTACCGGTATCCTCCACAGCCACCACCACCTCATCTGACCTCTGTCCCACCTCCACCCTGATCCTTCCGCCATCACGCGTATGTTCGACAGCGTTGCGCAGCAGAACCTTCAGAACCCCTCCGATTTTCTCCCGGTCACCCCTCACCATCACGGAATCTTCCGAATGCGACACCACAGAAAAATCCACTTCAGGAGGGACTTCAAGCTTTTCCGCAGTTCCGTTTATAAGCTCTACTATATCGAAATCGACTGCTGTAAGGTCGTACACCTTTCCCTCAATCTTGGAAATCTCCATGATCCTGTTGAGAAGTCGGGACAATCGACGAGTCTCGTCGGCGATGATTTCCAGATATGTGCGTTTCTCTTCTTCTGTCAGGCTGACATCGTCCGAAAGGAGCGTTTCGGCATACCCAAGCATTCCGGTCAGAGGTGTGCGCATCTCATGAGACGCAAGGGAAATGAACTCCGATTTCATTCTGTCCAGATCCCTCAGCATGAAGTTAGCCCTGTCAAGTTCAAAATTCTTTTCCTGCAATTCTTTATTGGCTTCTTCTATCCGCCTGGAAAACGATTTCCTTTCCTGAAGATTCCGGTAATCGTTAAGTGCACGATTCAGAGCCGGGACCAGTTTGCAGACATTATGCTTCAGTACATAATCACTTGCTCCTCTTTTGATTATTTCAACCGCCCGCTCTTCCCCGATCGTACCGGATACTATTATAACCGGCTTTTCGTATCCGTTTGACCGAACATAGTCAAGTGCCGCGGTGCCGCTGTAGCCCGGAACAGCATAATCCAGAAACACCGCGTCGTAATCTTCATCTCTGAATTTTTCCCTGAACATCTCACGGTCCGAGACAACCGTTATGGAAGCAGCGATTCCCTCCTCTTCAAGAAGTGCCTCCACCACCTCCGCATCCATGCGGTTGTCTTCAAGGTAAAGAATATTCAATATCTGCTCGCCCAAACATCCACTCCCGCTCTTATGAAGGCAGACTGAAGGTGATCGTCGTACCGCAGCCAACTTCCGATTCAGCCCAAATATTTCCATTGAGACGATTAACAATTCTTTTGGCAATAGCCAACCCCACTCCGGTCCCTCCGAACTCTCTGTCGCTGTGAAACCTCTGAAAGGGCTCGAACAGCTTTTCCGCGTACTTCATCTCAAAACCCGCACCATTGTCTTTTATAAAAATTTTTTGTCTCTTCTCATCTTCGACTTTTCCAATTTCGATTCTCCCCACTTCTCTTCCGGAGGTGAATTTCCAGGCATTGGACAGCAGATTCTGCAGTAATATATGCATCAGACCCCTGTCGGCCAGGACACTCAGCCCCGGCTCAATAAGCACCTCCACCTTACGGTGAGGTTCGGTCATTCTCAAATGATCAATTATCTCCCGGGCCATCGCACTCACATCCACCTCCT
>JBKHHW010000209.1:0-5200 GCA_046538945.1 Chitinispirillaceae bacterium
GTGATCTGATGACCACCCGGGCTGTTATCAAGGCTCATCTGAAGAAATACTAGCCACAATGCCTTTCGGAAAAGAAAAACGGATCACAAATATTTACATAATCGGCACCCAATTGTAGAATCTTATAGATTGAGGAGATTCAATCGGATCCGGCATCGAGGGAACAGTGAATCCAATGCGTATAAATCAAGTGGAACCGGCACTGCGGAAAGAAGAATGCTTTTCTGAAAGAAAGTGTCTTCTTTCGGTTATAATTCCGGTTCATAATGAGGGCGAAAGTCTCGATCAGCTTTATTCACGACTATGTGAATCACTGGAAAATTATGGTGAGGATTGCGAAATTCTATTCATAAACGACGGGTCCACAGATGAATCCGCCCGGCATCTGGACAGCTTCGCAGGCCGGGATTCCCGGGTCAGGGTGATTCATTTCAGACGTAATTTCGGTCAGACCGCTGCCATGATGGCCGGAATCGACTATTCCAGAGGCGAAGTAATCATTCCCATGGATGCCGATCTGCAGAATGATCCGGCCGATATCCCTCAGCTTTACGCAAAAATCCTCGAGGGCTACGATGTCTGTTCAGGATGGAGGAAAAACCGGCAGGATAATCCCGTTTCACGCACGTTTCCAAGCCGGATTGCCAACGCTCTGATCTCCTGGATTTCCGGAATCAAGCTGAATGACTACGGGTGTACGCTGAAGGCATATCGCCGCGAAGTGATCAAGGGAGTGAGAATTTACGGAGAAATGCATCGGTTCATACCCGTTTATGCATCCTGGATGGGAGCGAATGTCACTCAGGTACCGGTTTCTCACAGCCGCAGGGAGCATGGCAGCTCTCATTACGGACTGCGCCGGACTTTCAAGGTTGTTCTTGATCTTATGGTGGTGAAATTTCTCTCCTCCTACCTCCAGAATCCAATATATGTGTTCGGCGGCTTCGGCCTGCTAAGTTTTCTGGGATCAGTATTCACCTTCGGGTTGATGGTCTACTACAAGTTCTGGGGTGGGAAAAGCTTTATCGAAACCCCTTTGCCTCTGCTTGTGATGCTTTTCATTCTGATGGGTTTTATGTCCATTTTCATAGGACTGATTGCCGAGCTTCAGATGAGAACCTACTATGAGAGTCAGCATAAACGGGCTTATATGATAGATACGACCCGCAATCTGGAGTTGAAGCTCTGATGTGCGGTATTTGTGGCTTTGCAGGGGCAGGATCTGAAGACGACCTGGTTAGAATAAATAACCGCCTCCTTCACCGGGGACCCGACGGCAGTGGGGAATGGATCGATCGGGAGAGAAGAGTGTTTCTCGCTCACCGAAGACTTTCCATAATCGATCTGTTTGACGGCGCGCAGCCTATGGAATCAGCCGATGGTGATCTGGTGGTTGTGTTCAATGGTGAAATCTACAACCACGTGGAACTCAGAAAAGAGCTTCAGACCCGAGGACATCGTTTCCACACATCCCACTCCGATACGGAGATACTCATACACGGATTCCGGGAATGGGGTGAAAAGCTTCCCGGGAAACTCAATGGTATGTGGAGCTTTGCCGTATATCAGAAAAAAACGAACCGCCTGTTTCTGAGCAGAGACCGTTTCGGAAAGAAACCACTGTTCTACACCCGCCTGAACGGAGTTTTCGCGTTTGCATCGGAGCTGGATCCCCTTACCGAACATTCCCAAATAGGAAAGGAAATCGACTGGCTTAGTGTAAAGAAGTATTTTGCCTACGGGTATATTCCCTCCCCCAGGTCACTTTATAAAAATGTGTATAAGCTTCCGGGCGGACATTCCATGGTGGTTGACTGTGCAAGCCTGCAGCTGGAAGTAAAGAGGTACTGGGAATACAGGCTGGAGCCGGTTGAGCACGTGACTCCCGGGCTCGAAGAAAGCTGGTGCGAACAGATTAGGGAAACACTTGATAAAGCGGTGAAACGCAGGCTCATGTCCGATGTCCCTCTGGGGGTGTTTCTCAGCGGGGGAATCGATTCCACATCCGTGGCGTACTTTGCTCGGAAGAACAGTTCTTTGCCTGTAAAGACCTTTTCGGTTGAGTTCGATGAGAAGTCCTTTGACGAGTCCGCTTATTCCAAAAAAGCAGCGGCTTTACTTGGAACGGAACATCATGCGGAACTTCTGAATGTCCGGGCCGCCCTGGATATCATTCCTGAACTGACAAGCAGACTCGACGAGCCGATGGGGGATTCTTCCCTGATAGCCACATATCTGCTGTGCCGGGAAACCAGAAGGCATGTCACAGTGGCTCTGGGGGGAGACGGGGCCGATGAACTGTTTGCAGGGTATGATCCGTTCAGGGCTGTCAAGCTGGCCCGGTGGTATGCAAGAGTTGTACCCCGACCTGTTCATGAGGGGATCCGTATGCTCATGGCCCGTCTTCCTGTTTCGCATATGAATATGAGTCTGGATTTCAAGATAAAGCGGACTCTGAGGGGTTTGTCCTACGATCGCAAGATGTGGAATTCGGTTTGGCTGGGTCCTTTGTCTCCACACGAAATCGGGAGGCTTTTCGAAGAACATATCGATACTGAAGAGCTCTATTCGGAAGCGATAGACAGCTGGAACCGCTGCGCACAGAAAGACATTGTGGACAAAACGCTTCAGTTCTATACCGATCTGTATCTCCGGGACGACATACTGGTGAAAGTCGACAGAGCAGGGATGTTCAATTCGCTGGAGGTGAGAGCGCCGTTTCTGGATGTAGAGATGGCCGAAATCGCCAGAAAGATACCGTCGGGTTACAAGTTCAGAAACGGGCAGACAAAGTATATTCTGAAAAAGGCGTTGGAGCCGATTCTGCCAAAGGAGATCATCTACCGCCCGAAGAAAGGGTTTGGGGTACCTCTGGGGAGATGGTTCAAGGAAAATAGAATCGATACCAGTATACCTCACAATATGAAAATGAATCGTGGTTTTGTGCAGAATGCAAAAGAGCAGCACGTTCTGGGCCAGGTTGACAATCGTGCTTTTCTGTGGAATTTTCATCTTCTGCAGCCGTTTGTATAAGAGATATACGATCAAAACAGCTGCAGTACCGGTTCTGATTTTCAGCATAGAAACAGTTCTGTCCAATAGGTCAAGTTGTTTTATCTTGGTCCGGAGAGAAGGGAACAGGCTGAACCGGCACCGAACCGCACATGCATTTCATTGTTTGTCATTGGAGAGTTACTATGGGACAGGAGAAACTCTATAACGAGGCTTGGCATAACTGGCGTGACATGAAAGTATATGGCCCTGCAAGCCGTTATCTTCGGTTACTGATAAAGGAGATGATCCGGAAGAAGTCTGTTGTTTCAGAAGTCAATACGGTTCTGGACGTGGGGTGCGGGGAAGGTACGATAACCAGAATGTTGTCTGATTTGCTACCTGGTGCAGAAGTAACAGGTATCGATATCTCGTCTACAGCAATAGACTACGCATCCGAAACATTGTCCAGGAATAAACTTGAGTTTTTCACAAAATATGTGGAAACTGTACAGGGTGAATTCGACCTGGTTACCTGTTTCGAGGTGCTTGAACATGTTGAGAGTTGGGAAGTGTTTTTGAACGAGCTGATGAAACGGACCTGCCGGTATCTGATGCTCTCTTTTCCAACCGGAAGAATGCGGAAATTCGAGGTCAATGTGGGTCACTTGAGAAATTTCAGAAAGGGGTCAGTAGAGAATTTTTTGAACAGAGAAGGGTTCACGAGTTGTGGCGTTTTTTATGCCGGCTTTCCCATGTATTCTCCTTTGTATCGGGAACTTTGCAATGTTCTGAACAGTGGTTCTTCCCCGATCACCACGGGTGAATACTCCTTTTTTCAAAAGACAATCGCAGAGGTGTTTTTTTTCTTTTTCAGATATTTGTCTTTTAGGACTAGAGGAGATCAATTCGTCGGGTTGTTTAAAAGAATTTAGTGCAATACAGCAGACATCAGCTTATGAAACCAGGTCCTGTACTTATAATCAACTATGAATATCCTCCTGTCGGAGCCGGTGCGGCTACTGCCGCGTTTCATCTCGCCGGAAACCTGGTTGGAAAAGTGGAATGTGTTACAGTTCTCACTGCGGCATTCGGCACAAATGCCGGCTATAGTATCGAAAACGGTGTTCATGTACATAGGGTGAAATCGCCGCGTAAGAGAGCCGATCGCAGCAATATGCTGGAAATGGCTCTGTTTGTATTGATGGCAGTGCCAAAGATGTTTCATATTCACAGAAAGTTCAGAATCAGCCGCTCGGTAGTCTTTTTCTCGCTTCCATGCGGGCCACTTGGAGTTCTGGGAAAACTGTTAGCCGGAGTTCCCTATATAGTTTCCCTGCGGGGCGGTGACGTGCCGGGGACAGAGAAGAAACTGGATAGGATTCATAGAATTCTCAAACCACTCAGGCATATGGTTCTGCGGAACAGTTCACATATAACCGCTCCTTCATTGGGTTTGAAAGAAATGTCTGAATCTGTCGATCCCTTTCCTGTCACCACGATTTCGAATGGAATCGACTGTGGTTATTTTGAACCTGGTTGTATGAAGAAAGATAATGTGTTCAGGTATCTGTTTGTGGGCAGATTTCAAAAGCAGAAGGATATAAGCGAACTGATAGCTGCATTCAGAATTCTGAGCGGAAAAGACCATCGGAGAACAGAGCTTCATCTTGTCGGCGATGGTCCTATGATGGATTCAGTGCGGGACTGCATGACTGAAGCGAACCTTGAAAAGAGGGTAAAATTCCACGGCTGGATGAAAAAAGAAGAGGTTAGAGAATTGCTTCAGACGTGTGATTGTTTTGTCAACCCTTCCCACTATGAGGGTATGCCGAACGCAGTTCTTGAAGCCATGGCCTGCGCAATGCCGGTGGTGGCAAGTGATGTGATGGGCAACAGGGATATTGTATATGATGGAGAGACAGGGCTTCTTTATACTAAAGGCGATGTGGGGATGCTGGCAGAAAAGCTTGAGTTTGTTTTGATCTACCCAAAAGCGGCTTTGTTACTGGGGCGGAATGCGCGAAAATATGTTAGGCAGCATCACTCATGGAAGGCGATAGCTTTGGCTTATTGCAGACTACTGGAAAAAACTAAATGACAGAAGGCGATGTCTGTATGAAGAATCAAGAGGCTGAAATTTTCATTGATGAGCAGCTGTTGAGTGCCGTGGAACGAACACAGGGTTCGTTTTTCGAATCTATCAGCG